>NZ_CAWQOY010000105.1:0-154284 GCF_963896525.1 Nodularia sp. LEGE 04288 | reverse complement strand
GGGGGGTTCTGAGTTTTCAGATGCGGCTCCCCATCTTTGGGTAATTTCTTGCTGTACAGTTGTCGGTAAAGTGGCAAAATACGCTTGATAATCTGCACCAGAAAGACTTTGCTGCACAGGTCGCAATTCTCGACCTTCAGGATCATTAGTTACGCCAGTGGTGAGACGTTGGATTAATTCATCTCCGTGAATGGGGGGATTTTCCACCACATAGCCAGCGCCCTGTAAAGCTTTAATTATTTCCACACAACTGGCTGGCGTGTCCAATCCTACGCCATTCGCTAACCTGCCATTGCGATTCGGGTAATTTGCCAAAATCAGGGCAATACGGCGCTCCTGGGGAGGCTTAGAGCGGAGTTTTACCCAATTGGCTGCTAGTTCAACTACAAACTCAATGCGATCGCTCACCGGTTCATAAACCATCACATCTGTTTCTAAGTCAGGATTTCGCGAGAGTACCGTCTTAAAAGACACAGCGCGAGTAATAATCCGTCCATCTACCTCTGGTAGCGCCACATTCATCGCCATATCACGGGGAGAAAGCCCTTGTAATTGTGACTCCCACTGTTCCACACCACCGCCACTGAGGATAACTTGGAACACCGGCACATTTAATTTTTGCCACAAATCGATTTGCGGTGCTTCTGTTTCCAAACGCGCCAGAGAAAAACTTGTAGTATTCAGCAATACTCCAATTTGATCTGTATCTTTCGGCTGGAAAAACTCACTCAATTCTGCTTGAACATCAGGGTCACGCAATGAAGAAACAAACACTGGTAAAGGTTGCAAATTGCGCTTTACTAAAGCTGTACACAAAGCATCAATTACCTTCGTATTCCCAGATAGATAATGAGCGCGGTAAAAAAGAATCCCAACTTTAGGCAATGAGGAAGAGGAGCCAGAAACATTTTTGCATAAGCTCAAAGTTTTCCCCCCTGCACCCTGCACCCTGCCCCCCTGCCTCTTATACAAGCCGACACGCGGAATCCCTTGTGGTGGTAAGGGTTGAAACGAAGTATGAAGACAAGTATCTGAGATAAATTGCAGAGCGTTAACAATGTTTTCCACCCCTCCTTCCCTGAAATACTGTAATACTTGATTAACAGCACTCAAAGGCAAAGTAGATTGGGAAATTAATTCCGGATCAAGACCATCGTCCCCAGGCATTACAATAAGGGTGATACCCTGACGTTGTACAATTTCCTGAACTACTTCCAAACCATAAGCCCAATAGGAACGTCCTCCTAACAGGCGCAAAATAATTACTTGGGCAGATTCTAAAACTTCCTCGCCATAGGAATCTATACTTATTTGTTGTTGCAGCTGCAACAAACTAGCAACTCGGATGGCTGGAAATGTTTCAGGTAATTTAGGGACGGCTGCTGCTAGGGTTTGAATGTCAGTATCAGCAGCAGTAATAAATACAAAAGGAGCTGGTGTTTGTTCTAAAAAAACTAAACCTTCTGACTGATTCCATCCGCCTGGTGTAGCACTGATACGATGCATAATCCTTTATTACCGTCTTAAACTGTTGATTAGAAAACATGAGCATTGAGCAAACTAGGGACTGACAAATAAAAAAACATCCAAACAGCTAACGCCCTCAACTTCTCTCATCCTGATTTCTCTCTGTTCTCTGTACCTCTGTGGTAGCCTGCGGTCAGGCGCTAGCGCGTCTACGTTTATTTGGTTAATTTATTTCTTGGAAATCCCTTATTATTAGACCATTGAAAATGCTTAGTTCTCCTGATTTGAGTTTTTCGCGCAACTTGCCTTTAGTTGTATTTAATCAGCTTGGGGAATTGTTACAGCAGATGGCTCAAGTAGTAGGAACTGCTGCACTGCTAATCACAGAAGCTGTATTGGCAAGGATTGATACACCACTAGAGTGGCAGCATCAAAGGTTTACGCTGGTGATTTCTGAGCAGTTTAGCGCACTTTTATTAGGCACGCAGGAGCCGGGAAAGCCAGAAAGTTATACAGCATTCAATACTAGTTTGACATTTAATTCCGAGGCGATCGCTTTGTTTGTCTCCCAAGTGAGAGACTTGTTTACAGCTGATTCCTACACTCATCAACATCTGGAACGCTATCGTCAAGCTCTCAAACCGAATGATACCCAGATCCAAACTAAATTTACGCTGTTGTTATTAGAGTATTTTTTGCCACAGCCAAGTCAGGAGATTACAGAAGCTTTAGTTGATTCCTCTCAGCCGGTGGAAGATACCTGTAAAAAACAGACTTTCTCAGAGCAACTTTTAAATCAGGTCACGAATCAGGTTCGCCAAAGCTTAGACTTGCCAGTAATTATGGCTACAGCAATTGCTTTGGTGCGAAAGTTTCTGGAACTAGACAGATTAGTAGTATATAAATTTGACGATTCCAGAGTCAATAGTCAACAGTTAACGGTTAACGCTCAAAACCCATTCTCTGGGGGTTGGATCGTCCATGAAGCCTGTTCTCAAAATATTATGCCGTCGGTGTTGTCTGATCAAGAAGAAGCTTGTTTTAGGCGAAATTATCCCGGTTGGGAAAAATATCGGCAAGGATTTACTTTAGTTGTTGATGATGTGGAAAAAACTTATGCGCTGGAAGAATGTTTATTAAATTTTTGCAGAAAAAGCCAAGTTAGGGCGAAACTGGTAGCACCAATTATATTTGAACAAAAGCTGTGGGGGTTACTGATTGCTCATCAATGTCACACTCCCCGACAATGGACTGAGAGTGAGAAAAATTTACTAACTGCGATCGCGGAACAATTAGCGATCGCCATTCATCAATCTGAGTTAATACCATCTCTGCAAGAGGCTACGCGCACGCTGACGCAAGAAAATGAAACTCTGGAAAAACGCGTAATTGAGCGGACAATGGCGTTACGGGAAGCTTTACTGGCTGCTGAAGCTGCTAGCCGCCTCAGAAATCAATTTCTCGCTACTATCAGCCATGAATTGCTTACGCCTTTAACTTACGTCATCGGGATGTCTTCCACATTGCTACGTTGGCCTTTGGGAGAATTGAGTCAACGCCAACGAGATTATCTGCAAACAATCCACGATAGTGGAGAACATTTATTAGAACTAATTAACGACATCCTCGATTTATCACAAATTGAAGCGGGGAAAACAGTATTAAATATTACAGAATTTTCTTTGACAGATACAGCCAAAACTTCCGTAGAATCACTATTAAAAAAAGCTGACAACGAACAAGTCAATCTGCAACTGGATATGCAAGTCGCTCCCCAGCGCGATCGCTTTACTGCCGACGCAGGGCGAATACAACAAATCATCTGGAATCTGTTAACTAATGCCATTAAGTTTACCCCTAAAGGTGGCAGTGTCACCTTGCGGATTTGGGTAGAAGATAATACCGCTATTTTTCAAATTGAAGACACTGGAATTGGCATTTCCGAAGCACAATTACCACTACTGTTTGAGAAATTTCAGCAACTCGATACACCCTATCGCCGCCGTTACGAAGGTACAGGACTCGGTTTAGCTTTAACCAAACAACTTGTAGAACTGCATCGGGGTCGAATTGAAGTAGAATCGACCGTGGCTATTGGTTCAATTTTCACTGTATGGATACCAGCCCAACTGTGAATGGATTTTGCCTGATTTTTGCTTGCCTTAATCAGTGCTGATTACCGGGAAAAAATCAGATTTTGAGCCTGCTTAGGCAGTTTTAGCCTCAAACTTCTAGGATGCAGGGACTGGGAAATTCACTTGAAGCAACTGCGGAAGATTTTTGTTGAATGGGAATTTTAATCACGAATTCTGTCCCTTCTCCCAATGTAGATTGACAACAGAGACTACCTCCATGTTTTTCTACAATAATCTGGTGACTAATAGACAACCCTAATCCTGTTCCTTTTCCCATAGATTTCGTGGTAAAAAAGGAATTAAATAACCTTGATTTCACAGCTTCGCTCATTCCTGGACCGTTATCAGCAATGTGAATGGCAACCCAACCATCGCCAATCATTTTAGTACTAATCTCAATGCGACTTGGTTGTTGCTTAATATCCTCAAGGGAACGCTGTTGATCATACTCTTCTAAAGCATCAATGGCATTAGCCAGAATATTCATAAATACTTGATTAAGTTTTCCTGTATAGCACTCAATGAGCGGCAATTCAGTGTAATTCTTCACCACTTCGATGGCAGGATGCTCTCGTTTTGCCTTTAAGCGGTAATTCAAAATAGTCAGTGTACTATCAATTCCTTCGTGGATATTAATCGCTTTCGTATTAAATTCGTCTATATGAGAAAAAATTCGCATAGACTTGATAATTTCGTGAATGCGTTTTGCACCCATATTCATGGATTTGAACAGCTTAATTAAATCATTCTTTAGAAAATCCAAGTCTGTTGCTTCTAGTTCTGCTTGAATTGCCGGGCTAGGATTTGGGTATTCCTGTTGATAAAGATACACAAGTTTGAGTAATTCTTCTGCATATTCATGAGCATGAATCAGATTGCCATAAATGAAATTCACAGGGTTGTTAATTTCATGAGTAATTCCCGCCACCATTTGTCCTAGACTGGATAGTTTCTCACTCTGAATCAACTTGATTTGCATTTGTTGCAATTGATTGTGTGCCAAACTTACTTCTGCCACTTTTTGCTCTAGCTGAATATTTTTCTGCTCTAGTTTCTGAGACAAATAATACAGCTTCAGGTGTAATTTAACTCGTGATAAAACTTCTTCTTGTTGAAAAGGCTTGGTGATATAATCCACCGCACCAACCTCAAATCCTGCCACTTTATTGGCAGTGTCGGAAAGTGCTGTCATAAAAATAACGGGAATTTCTTGAGTTGCCGGATTTGCCTTGAGCCGACGACAGGTTTCAAAACCATCCATTTCTGGCATCATCACATCCAGCAAAATTAAATGGGGTAGGGCATATTGAACCCTTTCTAAAGCTACTTTTCCAGATTTTGCCACCCAAACTTCTAATCCAGCCTGATCCAGAGCATCAGATAAAACACCTAAATTGGCAGGATGATCATCAACAATGAGAATCGTCGCAGTTTGTTCAGATACAAGATTCATCTAAAAACCTCTGGGAGAAACGATAAGTAGGTGGGCGTAAATAAAGTTAACTGGCGGGGGTTGTCCTTTGTCATTGCTCATTGGTAAGGGTTTCATGGGTGTTTACGAGTCGTAATATAGTTTGGTTTTTCCGAGTCCCACCTACTTACAATTTAGATTCGGTGAAATGTTTAAATGCGGTGATTTGTCTCGCTTCCAAGGGGAGTGTGGGAAGAGAGGGGAATGGTGATAATGCTTACTGATAAGATTGAATGAGTGCCAAAATTTCTTGGTCTTGGAAGTCTCTGGCCAATTTTTGCAGTTTTTGGGCAAAAGGGAGATATCTTTCGTCCATTTCCGCAATTAATCCTGCCTGTTTATTAATTCCCCGGAAGTTACCTTTCATTGCTAACTCGTACAAGATTTCCATTTCTGCTGTGGGTGGAGGAACTAACTCAACATCAGAACTTTCTAACTCTGGCTGGTTCACTCTCTCCTGCTTTTCATATAGCCATTCCAGATGCAGATGTTTCTGTAATTTCTGAAACAGTTCTATTGCTTGCACTGGTTTGGCGATAAATTCATTTCCTCCTACTTCTAAACTGCGGTGTTGGTCGGTTTCAAACACGCTGGCTGAAGAAACAATAATCACAATATTTTTCAAGGGTTTCGATTCACGAATGCGTTTAATTAGCTGGAATCCATCAAGTTCTGGCATCAATAAGTCAGTGATTATCAGGTCTGGCTGAAATTCCAGGATTTTTAACCAACCCTCTTGTCCATTGGTGGCCTCAGCAACTTCAAAGCCGAGGGGTGAAAGCAAATGAGCAATGACTGAGCGATTTTCCCATTTGTCGTCCACGACCAGAACTTTAGGTTTGCGGTCTTTGATGCCGATAATTTGACCATAATTGTCGGCTTGAGATGTTTTGACCCACTCATCAGCTACGGGTAGGTTAACATCAAACTGGAAAATACTACCAACATTTACCTCACTGTGAACTTCAATGGTGCTGCCCATAAATTCGACAATTTTTTTGCTGATTGCCAATCCTAAGCCAGTACCCTCGATATGTCGGCGACTGTTTCCCGCTTGCTCAAATGGTTGAAAAATAATTTGGAGTTTTTCGGGGACAATACCAATGCCTGTATCGCGGACTTGGAAGCGAATTTTTCCTTCGCGGGTATAGCTAATGCTAAAGGTAACGCTGCCGACATCAGTAAATTTGATCGCATTGCTCACTAGGTTAATCAATACTTGCCGCAGGCGTTTTTCATCGGCACGGATGCCAATGGGTAAATCGGCAGCTAATTGATAATGGAACTGAATGTTTTTGATTTGGGCGCGAATGCGGCACATCTCAGCTACACCTTGCAGGAATGCCGGGAAGTGAAAATCTGTGGGCATAAGTTCTACTTTCTGCGCTTCGATTTTCGACAGATCCAGGATGTCGTTGATTAATGTTAGTAGATGCGAACCACATTGGTAAATTATATCAATGCGCGATCGCTGTTCTGCATCCAAGTTTTGAGAACGCTGAAGAATTTGGGCATAGCCAAGAATACCATTGAGGGGAGTCCGTAATTCGTGGCTCATGTTGGCCAGAAATTCGCTTTTGGCATAGCTGGCGGCTTCTGCCGCTTCTTTGGCTGCATTAAGGGTCTGTTGAGCTTCTTTTCGGGCTGTAATATCTGTACAAATACCTACCCACTCTTGAATCATGCCATCTGAGTTGAGAATAGGCACAGCTCTATTATGAAAATATCGATAGTCTCCATCTACCGACTGTAACCGACATTCACTTTCATATAAAGTTTTTGTTTCTACTGCTTGCATCCAGATTTGACTTGTTGGTTCGCGATCCTCCGGATGAATCAACTCCAACCAACCCAAACCAGCCATTGCCGTTTCAGTTGTTCCACAGTAGTTTAGCAAGTCCATGAGATTTGTGACTCGCCCCTCACTATCCGCTGTCCAAATAATTTGGGAAATCGCTTTAATCAGCGAACTGTATCTTTGTTCACTCTGTTGCAGCGCTATTTCTGCTTGCTTGCGGTCTGTGATATTCCGGACTGTGATAATTAAACCGATAATTTGACCATCAAAATTGAGCCAAGGACTTTTGGCGGTGATAAAAGTGGTGCTGGTGTGACCATCAGAAACATCTTCCTCGTAAGTCTGAGAAATTCCTGTGGAGATCACCTGGCGGTCTTTTTCCATGATTCCAGGCGCTACTTCTGGCGGAAATAGTTCAGAATCATCTTTGCCAATGATCTGCTCAATTGATTTACCCAGAAACTTAGCTACATTGGAGTTAAGGGCGACATAACGCCCCTCTAAATCCTTAGCCATAATTAAATCTGGTGTACATTCCAAAATAGACTGCAAGAGTGCATTCTGTTCCACCAGGTTAAATTCAGCTTGTTTACGTTCGTGGATATCAGTACAAGTACCTACCCATTCTCGGACACTGCCATCTGTTTCTAATACAGGGACAGCTCGCTCTAGCATATAGCGATATTCCCCATCATGCCTTCTGAGACGACATTCAATTTGATAAGGACGGAGTGTGTTGATTGATGTTTCCCATGCTTGGGCAATTAATTGCTGATCTTCTGGATGAATCGCTTCTAGCCATCCCCACCCCTGACATTCTTCCCATGTTTGTCCGGTAAATGCTCTCCAACTAGGATTGTCGTTAATGAAAATACCATCAGGGGGAACTGTCCAAACTATTTGAGAGGTAGTGCTGACGAGAGATTGATAACGTTCTTCGCTGTGGCGGAGTGCTATTTCGCTTTGTTTGCGCTGAGTGACGTTTTCACTGAAGATAATCATCCCACCAATGTCACCGCTGGCTGTATGCCAAGGGCGGAGTGAGGAGCTTACCCACTCTATAGAACCATTGGCGCGCGGATAAGGTTCTTCATGGCCTTGTTCAATGGCACCTGCTAAACACTTTTGGTGAATCTGCTTCGACTCTGCGGGAATATCGGGAAAGACTTCGTAGTGAGAGCGTCCAATAATGCCATCGCTGAGGTGATATTCTTCTAACCATTTGCGACTAACAGAAAGATAGCGCATTTCTAGATCGAAGATGGCGATCGCTACAGGTACATATTCAAGTGCCTGCTGTAAGTGTGCTTCAGTCCCACTCAGACCTATTTCTGCCTGGTTATACCCAGTCATATCAGTGTTTGCTCCTGTAGCATGGGATTTTTCCCCGTTGTACTTGACGACATCCTGGGTGTTTGCTTTTGCTGACAAAAGTGCAATCGTCAATTGATTGCTCCTTTGCTAGGGGTTTTTCCGATCTAAATCTTTGGCTCATGAATCAATCCCGAATTTTCCCTGGCATTTGTGGGCTTTTACTTGATGACCCTGTTTCTATTGAAACCAAATTAACCTGAGTTGAGATCCGGGTGAAGACGGAAATATACTTTTTAATTTTTATTAATATTCATCAATTTTGGTATAAATTACTCCTAATTTTAGTAAGTGGGGTTGAACAAGCAGGAATAAATTAAACTCTGTGACAAAAGTAAAAACTTTTGCAACCCACCTACTTACAAATTTAGTTTGCTCTTTGCCGCATATATTGTCCATTAAGTCCTTGCTGAATCCAATGCAAACACTCATATTCAGATTGGAATAATTTTGGGGCGGCAATATTATTCAAGAGTTCTGGTGGATAATGGTCGTAAAAATATTTACCTCCTTCTTGAAAGATGATAATCAAGTTATTGCTGTATACATAGCGAGACTTGAAACTATCACTGTGAGAGACAAATTCTGAATTTTGGTCAATATGTTCTTTGGCAATATCAACGATATTATTGATGCTACTGCCATAGATTTCGGCTGGATTTTCTGCTTTATGAAATTTACTTTTATGTCCAATTTCTGACAAGACTTTATAAGCATAAATTTCGTAACTATCCGCTTTGCCAAAAACAAATGGAATGATCAGATATCCTTTATATGAAACTGATTTTTCATAAATAAGACGACTCATTTTAAGCTCCTTGGAGATAACTGCTTATTTCACCAAAATCTCATTAATTCCACAGCAAGACCTCTATATTTGTGGTAATTAAATTTAGGCAATTGCCTTCAATTTTTGCCATTTTTGCCAAGAGTGGTTTTACCCATTTTTTTGATCAGGGGGAAGTGTGTCGAGTTTGATCAAAAAACTATTGTAATCACAATTGTTGCTTTTTTTCAAACAAACGGAAATGATATTTCGCCAAAATTACCATAAACTCAGTTGATTGGGCGGAGCATTAAGTTGATTCCAAGGTAGAGGCGGAATTGCTGTCCCATGTTGTTCCAATAGCTTTTGGAAGTAACGAGCTGTCCCAGGCGATCGCTCTTCTATAGGACAATGAACAAAGAAATAAATTCGTTTCCCCGCCTGTAACCACTGTTGAATTTGTGTGACCCACTCTTCCAAAAAAGGCTGATTCGTTGATAAATTTGGGTGAGAAATAAACCGAATCAGGCTGAAAGGGGCTGTGACACTAAATTGCAATGGCAATTGGGGTTTACGCCGTTCTGAATTTAATTGTGGATCATCTCCTCCAGTGTAGATCGGGCGCGAGTCTAACAGCACTCTGCCTACACCTAATTTTTCCAGAATATTGGTCAAAATACTCAGATGAGGTTCATGGAACCAGTCACGATGTCGAACTTCCACTGCTAACGGTGCTTCTGTACGCGGCCAAGCCTCTAAAAAAGCTGTCAAATCGTCAATGTATGCTGGACTATAACTGGGGGGTAATTGGGCAAATATCGGGCCAAGATGCTTACCTAGAGGGCGCGCCACTTCTAGAAATTGTAAAGCATTGGGTGTAGAAGGTTGCAGTAAACCTTTATGGGTAATGTCTCGTGGTAATTTGAGGCAAAATTCAAACCCCGGTGGTGTTTCAGTCGCCCAACGAGCGATGGTTTCTTGGTTAGGCACAGCATAAAATGTGGTATTACCTTCTACTGTGGTGAAGCGACGGCTGTAGAGGTGGAGAAAATCCGCAGCACGAGTACCTTGGGGATAGAGTTCATCTACCCAACCTTTATATGCCCAAACTGCACAACCCAGAAAAAAATTCACTCTGCTATATGTGTATGACAGTACTTTAATTTTATGCGATCATCGCTTGCCCACGCAGTAACCGACTTTGGGCATTATCCAGCCGTTGCTGTGTCAAATAACCCATGACAGTTGTGTTAAAAAGTGCTGAAAAACCTCTCTGGAGGGTGCGAACACTAACTCCCACTTGCTGCGCTAGTTCACACAGGGATGGCGGATACTCAAGTTGTGTCGTCAAAATTTCTTTAGCGTGGTGAATACGGGCAATGGTATCAGCTTTGAAACCTGGTAATTCATAAATTGGTTAGTTATATTTTGACGAAATTGGCTGCAATATATTATAATCTACACTAAGCCTATCGAGTTACCGCTAATTATTTATTTGGACAGGAAAAATCACGATGACATTAGCCCAAAATATTAGTTTTCAGAACAATAAAAATTTCAAATCTCATTTTTTCACCCAAGGATTACAATTAGGAACATATATCTTAAAACGGCTGTGGTGGCATCTTAAGTCCTATACAACCGTTTTAGGTATTATGCTTCTGACTGTTGCTAGTTTGGGCTTTTTATATATCCATGACTCTGGAAAAAATTAACTCTAGTTTTCCAGAAGAACTCTGTTTTATCACAAGAATGACCAAAATTACTAGCTTGCGGGTTGTATCTTACTTAGCTCCTAATTGGTTGGGATTATATCAGGCGATCGCCACTTATTTAGGTCGAATTTTAGAAATAGAAATTCAACTAAATCCAGGTGAATGTGACCCTCTAAAAGACCCTCTGTTATTTCAAGACCAAATAGACTTAGCTTTTATTTGTGGATTACCACTAATTCGTTACAGTCAAATGGTTGCACACCAATTGCAGCCCTTAGTTGCCCCTGTAATGCAATCACCTCGATATGGTAACTCTCCTATTTACTATGCAGATGTAATTGTTAAGGCTGATAGTAATATTAAAAATTTGGCTGATTTGTCAGGTAAAACATTTTGCTATAACGATTCTGGTTCTAACAGTGGTTATCATCTACTTTTTCACTGGTTAAGACAAGAAAAATATCCGCCAAATTTCTTTGGTAAAACTATAGCATCAGGTTTCCATCAGCGTTCAATTCGCTGGGTAGTTGAGGGCTTGGCAGATTGTGCAGCTATTGATAGTGTGGTATTAGAACAAGAATTACGGGATTTTCCGGAATTATCACAGGATTTGCGTGTGGTGGAAATGATCGGCCCTTCTCCGATGCCACCATTGGTAGTAGCACAGCGTTTAGGCATTCCTTTGATTCAGCAAATAGAGTTGGCGCTACTCCAACCAGATGCAGAGTTGCAAAGCGTAATGAAACAATTTGGTGTTAGGCGTTTTGCCCCAGTGAAGTTAGATAATTATCGGGTACTCAATCAAATTGATAGCCAAGCTTTTGTGAATTTTCCTGCTTAAAAATGCTGCTGGACTGACAAGCTTAAAATAGTGGATTAGATGTAGCTCTCAAGAATGTTGGGTTTGGTTACGTCAACACAACCTACAATTTTCTGCATTATTTTAAGCTTGCCACGCCACTACAAAAAATGTGTGTGTACTAATCAGGACTTACGCAAAATTATGAAAAAACGTATAGCCTTCGGCATAGCTTCCGCTTAACGCGTAGCGTGCGCGAAGCGCATACCGCATTGGCGCTAGCCTCTCCCTTTGGGAGAAGGACACAAAGTCAAGAGGTTTCAGAGAGTTCTTGCGTAAGTCCTACTAATAAAAGACTACAATTTTCACATCAGGCAGTAACGGCATAAAGCTGATTCTGCTTTTGTGTCCATAACACGGCATCTTGATAAACTTGCTCAAATAATACTCGCTGTGCATGACTCCCGCCAACTTCATGCAAGCGGGATAATACAGGTTTGAGTTCGGCTACAGTTGTTTTAACATCACCTTGGGCATGAGCTACCATCCCTCTAGCGGCGGGAATTGCAATCTCTAACCAACTCCTTCGCAGAAAAGGATTGATAGTTAAGGCGTGATATTGCATACTCTGAAGCATTTCTTTTACCCAGTGATTATGTCCTGCTTTGGCTAGGGCATAGACATAATGCAAATCTTGGAATGGTAAGGCGTGTTCATCAATGCGACTGTAAAGATAAGGACTGATTTCTTGCCAACGGTTCCCTACATTTACTCCGCGTAGTTCAAGCCGTAATAATATTGAAATTGCCCCTACTTGGTCTTTGGGAGATTGTTTATTGGCACGTTCCCAAATATGTGTATCGTAGATTTTTAGAACTTTGCGATAATTTTTTAGTTGACAATAATAGAGGGCAATGTGCCACCAGTTGTGTGTATAAAGCATGGAGTTACAGTTTTCCCAGGTGTCTGCAAAACTCTCCATCCAGGCTATCCCCTCATCGGCTCTTCCCTGAGTTTCCATCACATGACTAATGGCATGGTGCGCCCAAGGATCATCTCTGTTTAAAGCGATCGCCTGATGCACCATTTTCTCTGCGGCTTTGAGTTGATGACATTGTTCTAAGCCAAAGGCTACCATGCCGTATAAATAATCTCGTTGGGGATTGCTAGGTAAAACTTTCTGAGCAATTTCTAGTAATTTTTCTTGATTCCCTGTATAAAAATAGTGATACTGTCCCTGCTGCACAGAGATTAAATCACGAGGAAATTGGTCAGTAATCTCTTCATGCAAGGCGATCGCTATATCAATATCTTTATTTGCCCAAGCTAAAATTGCCCGCACATATAACCTTTCTCTGGCGGTAATCTTGGCTAAATTCCCTTGTAATACTTGCAAATATGGTTGCGCTTGCTGCCAAGCCTTGGTGTTTTCTTGGGTGAGATAATAAGCGGCGGCATAAGCATGAGCTAAGGCACAAGTTGGATCAGCTTCAATTGCTTGTAAAATCGCTGTTTCTGCATCTTTACCATAACAAAGTGCTTGATCGATGAAATGGTTAATAGCTGCGATCGCTGGGGCTGAATCTGTTGTCACTACCAGTCCTTGTGCATCTTTAAGCATGATTAATTCCTTGCAGCAAGATTTATCGAGAAGAATTTAAACTACGGTAAGTCTGTCGGAATAATGGACTTACAAGGTAGAGTATGTCACAGCTACCACAAAACCGCAAGCCTTAAACTACTAAAAATTGATAGAGTTACCGTATTTAATATCCAGAAAATATTGCAGCTACTCTGACATAGATATCATGCAGCTACTTTGGTTTATTCCCACTCATGGAGAAGGGCGCTACCTTGGCACAGCCATAGGCGGGCGAGCAGTTAACTTTAATTACTGGCGGCAGATTGCCCAAGCCGTAGATAATTTAGGTTTTTCCGGGGCATTACTACGTAGATGAAGATGCGATCGCCAAATCTCAACAAGCCTACGCTCGCATGGACTCCGAAGGACAACGGCGGATGAAAGAACTACACAACGGCTCTCGTGAAGCCTTACAAATCAGTCCCAATTTGTGGGCAATTAGTAAAAATTTAGGTTTTAACAAACTCTAGAGCGGTAAGGGAAGCTCTACGGGTATGTCTTGTCGCTTGAACTTCTCGAAGTTATGCAATCACCATAATCTTGATTGAGAATATGGGGAATATCTTGCTATTTCATAGAATTATCTGTAATATCTAAAACTAATTCCAAAAAACATCGTAACTCGATAGATTAACAGTAGATTAAAGTCAGGAGTATAAGGTCGGTATGTGGCAAGATATTTGCAATCAATGGAAACGCAAGTCTTTAAAAAGCTTTATTTCACTGTTTTTAGTAGGAATCGGGTTAAGTGGTGCGATCGCTGCCTGCTCACCTTCTCCTGATAATACTAGTGGTAACACTGCACAAACAAAAGAACTGACCCTAGTAAGCTACGCCGTTACCCGCGCCGCTTATGAAAATATTATTCCCCTATTCGCTAAAGAGTGGCAAGAAAAAACCGGGCAAACCGTCAGATTTGACCAAAGCTATGGCGGCTCCGGCTCCCAAACCCGTGCGGTGATTGACGGTTTAGATGCAGACATAGTAGCCCTAGCACTATCAGCAGATACTTTGCAAATACAGGAAGCCGGATTAATTCAACCAGGCTGGGAGAAAAAGACACCCAACGGCGATGGTATTGTTCACCGTTCTGTAGGTGTGATAGTTACCCGCGAAGGCAACCCCAAAAACATAAAAGACTGGGATGATTTAGCCCGCGATGATGTCAGCGTAATCACCGCTAACCCCAAAACCTCTGGTGGCGCTCGTTGGAACTACATGGCTTTATGGGGGAAAGTCACCAAAACAGGCGGCACGGAAGCACAAGCCAAAGACTTTGTGACTAAAGTTTATAGTAACGTGCCAGTTCTACCAAGAGATGCCCGTGAAGCCACTGATGCCTTCTTCGCCCAAAAACAGGGCGATGCCCTAATTAACTATGAAAACGAAGTCATCTTAGCGAAACAGCAGGGACAGAATTTACCTTACGTAGTCCCCGAAATTAATATTTCCATCGATAATCCCATTGCCGTAGTAGATAGCTATGTTGATAAGCGAGGCAATCGTGAAGTAGCAGAAGCCTTTGTGCAATTTCTCTTTACCCCCGCAGCCCAGCGCGAATTTGCCAAAGTGGGATTCCGCCCGGTAGTACCAGAAATAGTCGCAGAATTTGCCGATTCTTATCCCAAAATATCTAATCTATTCACCATCGATGATTTTGGCGGATGGAATCAAGTCAGCCCCAAATTCTTTGCCGATGGCGCAATCTTTGACGACATCCAAGCCAATATAGCTCGACGCTAGGCCTAACTCATATTCTGAAGCCATGACAGTTTCCAAAACACAGTCTACCTTCCCCCTCGCCCCCCAAAATTTGCTTAAACGCTTGTCTTTGCCCTGGGGGGTAACAATTACTTATATCTCCATCGTCCTACTGTTGCCTGTGGCCGCCTTGATACTACAGGCTGCAACCCTATCACCTATTGAGTTTTGGCGACTGGCTACTGCCCCCGTGGCGCTATCCACCTACAACATCACTTTTGTGACGGCCTTCTTTGCCGCCGCTATTAACTGCGTCGCTGGCACTGCCACAGCCTGGGTGCTAGTCCGCTACGATTTCCCTTTTAAACGGGTTTTAGATGCCGTCATTGACCTGCCCTTTGCTCTACCCACGGCAGTTGCAGGTATCACTCTGGCAACAGTTTACAGTGAGCAGGGCTGGATTGGCTCATTCCTCTCTCCCCTGGGTATTAGGGTGTCTTTTACTCGTCTGGGGGTGGCAGTGGCGATGGTGTTTATTTCCGTGCCTTTTGTTGTCCGAACAGTACAGCCCGTACTGCAAGAGCTAGATTCAACAATCGAAGAAGCTGCCTGGTCTCTGGGAGCATCCAGATGGCAAACCTTTTGGCTGGTGGTACTACCTCCCCTTGTACCTGCCATCCTCACCGGTACAACTCAGGCTTTTGCTAGGGCCGTGGGCGAGTATGGTTCAGTGGTTTTGATTGCCGCGAATATTCCCTACCAAGATTTAATTGCCCCCATCCTAGTATTCCAGCGCTTGGAACAAAACGACATAGCTGGAGCCACAGCTGTTGGCACAGTGCTGCTGCTGATTTCCCTGGTGCTGCTACTGACAGTAAATATATTGCAAACTTGGAGGCAACGCTATGGCGGTTGAAGTGAAATCTACACAGTCTCTACCTTCAGGTCAGGTCAAGCCAAAACCAGATGGAGAGTGGGGCAAAGTTGCTTTGATTGTGGCGGTTACAGCCTATTTAGCGTTGGTCTTGCTGCTGCCCACTCTTTATGTGTTCATTGGAGCCTTTAATCGGGGTATTGCCCCGTTTTTTGCCACCCTCACCAGTCGGGATTTTATTCAAGCCCTGCGCCTGACGGCAATGGCGGTGGGCATAGCTGTACCTTTCAACGTCGTTTTTGGGTTATGTGCAGCCTGGGTAATTGCCCGCCGTCGGTTTCGGGGGCGCACTCTGCTACTAAGTATTATTGACTTGCCCTTTTCGATTTCGCCCATTGTGGCAGGTTTAATGCTGGTCTCTCTCTATGGACGTAATGGGCTACTTGGCCCCCTGCTACAATTCCTGGATATCAGAATTATCTTTTCGTTCCCTGGCATAGCTTTGGCGACGATGCTTGGGGGAATGCCTTTTGTGGCGCGGGAAGTAATTCCAGTTCTGGAAGAGGTTGGGACTCAGGAAGAAGAAGCTGCTAAAACTTTAGGCGCTACCGAATGGCAAACTTTCTGGCGAGTCACACTACCTTCTATTCGCTGGGCATTGTTGTATGGCATTATTCTCACTACTGCCCGTGCGATGGGAGAGTATGGTGCTATTGCTGTGGTTTCTAGTAACTTAATTGGCCGTACTCAGACTCTAACTTTGTATGTAGAAGGGGCTTATCGTAATTACGATTCTCAAAGTGCTTTTGCTGCTTCGGTGGTGTTAGCTGGATTAGCTGCTTGTACTCTAATCATTAAAGAGGTGTTTGAGCGTCGCATCCGCATAAAAAATGAGGGAGACAGCTAGTACGCACTCCGAATTCAAAATTCAAAATTAAATACCCCACGGATAAATCAGGGGGCTTGAATTAATGTTGTTTGACTTTTTTCTTCTACGTTTTCTTTGGTAATTTGAATATGGTTACTGACGGTCAGATCATTCACAAAAAAATTCGCAGGCGAATTCCCAGAAATTTTCATCAAGAACCGGTAATTTCTCGTTTAGTCTCAGACTACGGTTTAACGATTAATATTACAGCGGCTATTTTGGGTGCAAATGCTGTGGGTGACGGTTGGTTTGAACTGGATTTACAAGGTTTGGCAACACAGATAGATGATGCTATGAATTACCTCCAGGATATAGAGCTAGAAATCTGGGATGAAAATAGCGTCAGTGATTGGTGATTAACTGTTATCTTAATTTCCTAATCCTATGCCACATAAAAAATTACATCCATTAACTCCCATTGATAGCCGCATCCGTATACCCCTGCATTACCACCGCCAACCTTTGATTTCCCGTTTGGTATCTCGTTTTGGTGTGACAGTTAATATCAAGGCGGCAATGCTCTCAGCTACAGACAGCCACGGTTGGTTTGACTTACAACTCCAAGGTAATTCTGAACATATT
Source organism: Nodularia sp. LEGE 04288 (assembly GCF_963896525.1). Lineage (NCBI taxonomy): Bacteria > Bacillati > Cyanobacteriota > Cyanophyceae > Nostocales > Nodulariaceae > Nodularia > Nodularia sp. LEGE 04288. The sequence continues at coordinate 137,035 of NZ_CAWQOY010000105.1, read as the reverse complement.
TATGATGGACTGCTGTATTTACAGAACTTGGGAGTAGATTTAATGGATACAAGTATTACAGAAAGTGTGCCGCATAATTTCAGTTTTCTGTCATTTCCTCGCCCAACTCCAGAAATGACTACACCTGCACCAAGTTATACTTACCCAGTTTACGGCAGTCAATCCTATCGGCTGGGTTTGCAAATTTGCATCTTGAAAGATTACTACCAGACACCCATCATTTTTGATTTAGTGTCTCGCTATGGAATCACAGTCAATATTATTGGGGCTTCACTACCAGCAAATCAGCAAGAGGATGGTTGGTTTGATTTAGACCTTTGGGGTAAACCGCAGCAACTTTTTTCTAGTTGCGATTATTTGGAAAAACTGAAGTTACCACTATGGTTAGATGCTTCTTCTTTGCATGGACAGATTATATAAATCAAATATTGATTTATGGTTTTATTTGTTGGGCAAAGTATGAGCATGACTCGACTACGTGTGCGTTTACATATTCCTCAATTTTACTTGCGAGAACCAATTATTTCTCAAATGATTTCTCGTTATAAATTGACGGTTAATATTACTGGAGCAGAGCTAGACAAAAATACTAATGAGCAAGGATGTTTTGACTTAGAACTAGGAGGTTCTATGTCTCACATTAATAGTTGTTTAAATTATCTGGAATCTTTAAATTTCCAGATTTTAGGTAATCCGAATACAGATGGTGATGGTTGGTATTATTGAGTTTTTTAGCTGCCTAATTTTTAAATTTCATATAGCAACAACTCGTGTTATAGCCTGTAAATGAGATTGAGATTTGCTGGTAACTACAATCTCTACATCTTGATCCAACGTATTCAAGAATCTAAAAAACCGCGATCGCGAAAATAAGATAGATAAGTATTAATTAATCTGTCGCTCGGTGGTGGACAGTGAATCGAGCTATCTTCCAGAGCATTGAGTGTATTTTGAGAATCGTATTTCAATTGCAATACTTGTAATTGTTCTTCAGAAAAATGCTCCACAAAAGTCATCAACAGCGAACTGAGGGGATGGGTTGGAGTATTTTGAACTAAAACGCTGAGGTCGGTTCTCCATTCATCGTATGATACCTGCTCAATGGCATAACCAAATGCTCTCATTGAGTCCACAATTTTACTCAGAGGGGTAGGTTGAGAATTAAGCAAGTGAAATATTTTTCCTAGTGAGTTTTGTTGCTTTGATAGATGAACAACAGCCTGACTTACATAGTCTACAGGAGTTATATCCCATAACACTGTATCCATATCTGGAGCTTTTCCCAGTAAGACAAAACTTTTGAGCAATTTACTCCATAAATCTTCAGTTTTACCGACTCCCGTTTTACTGCTTCCCGTTACCATTCCTGGTCGATAAATAGTAACTGGTATTCCTCTCGCGCGGGCGATCGCAACTAACCGTTCGGCTACCCATTTACTTTCTGCATAACCGTGGTATAGATTCTGCCAGCGATCGCTGATTAAATCTTCTTCTTTCACTACCTTGTCTTTCACATAATTAAGAGACTGCATTACAGAAAGACTAGAAATAAAATGCACGGATTTTAGCTTACCCAGGCTAGCTAAACGCAGGATTTCTTGTGTTCCTAAAACATTGACGGCTTTGAGTGCTGTGTAGGGATAAAAAAGATGAACTAACGCACCATTATGATAGATAACATCAATTTGATGAGACATCATCTGAAATTGTGCTTCGCTCAAACCGAGAAGCGGTTGGGATAAATCCCCGATGATTGGCATAATTCTATTACTAAAATTCTCCTGCCAAAGCTGATAAGATTTAAGCTGGTCTTGAATTTTCTGTTTACCTAAATCAGAATTTTCCTCACGTACCAAGCAATAAATATTAGCTTCTGTTTCTTGCAACAGTTCGTAAAGTAAAAATGCCCCTAAAAACCCAGTTGCGCCAGTCAAAAATATCTGCTCAATTTTGGCAGTCAACTCAGAAGCTATCGCCGGAAAAATTGTCGCATCTAAAACAGCTTCAGCTTCCAGATTAATTACATCTAGACCAGCGTTATGACTATTTAAATATGCTAAAATTTCGGTTTTGCGTTCGGCAAGCTGAGTTGTTAAATCAGATGTTAGCGCCCCTTTAGCGGCATTACAACGCAAGCGATCGCCTGCTGCCGAAAGTTTGATATCTAGACTACAAAGTTCTGCCAAAAATATCTCTATAGGTTTCATATTTCTAATTCCTCTCGTTCGTTTAAATTCTCAACAGCAGCAGCCGATAACTGTTTCAAGATTTGCATTTTGTCAATACTTGTGGCTAAAGTGGCGACGGTAGCATTTTTAAATATTTCCACAACCGTTAACTCGATATCCAAAGCTTGAAATAACTTAGTAGTAAGTTGAATAGCTAGTAAAGAATTTCCTCCCAAATCGAAAAAGTCATCGTTAATACCCACCGAATCAATCTCTAATACTTGCGAAAAAATTTGAGCTACAAGGGTTTCTGTAGGAGTGCGAGGTGTAATCACATCTGTTGCTGATGAGGTGCGAGATAGCTGCGGATCTGGTAAAGCCAAATAATCTATCTTGCCATTAGGAGTTAACGGTAAATCTGCCAAGATCACAAATGTCTGAGGCATCATGTATTTAGGTAGTTGACTTTCTATAAAGCGACGCAAATCTTCAATGGCGATCGCGTGTTTTGGCTGAGGTACGACATAAGCAATTAGCTGTTTATTACCAAGTCGTTCTTCTCGCGCTATGACTATAGCGTTCTGCACATCATCATGCTGAGTTAGTAAGTTTTCAATCTCTTCTGGTTCGATGCGAAAACCACGAATTTTTACCTGGCGGTCAATGCGTCCTAAAAATTCAATAGTGCCGTCAATGGCATAACGTACCAAGTCACCAGTTTTGTAAAGACGCGCTTTTGGAACTGGAATAAATGGGTTGGGAATAAAAGCAGCATCAGTTAAATCGGGTCGGTTTAAATAACCTCTAGCTAAACCTGCTCCGCCGATATAAAGCTCCCCTGGAACGCCTATGGGCATCTGATTTAAGTGCGGGTCAAGAATATAAGTTTGAGTATTAGCAATAGGCTTACCAATGGGTAAATTGCGTCCTGATATTTCGGTCAGTTGTAACTCTGAGAGCGCGCAAGTCGTAGTAACAATAGTGGCTTCTGTTGGACCATAAGTGTTGATTAAGCTAACTCCTGGGGCTTGCTGCTGCCAAATCATCAATCGCTCTGGGAGTACCTTTTCACCGCCTAAAATTACCAGTCGCACGGAATCAGGAATTGATAAGTCGATGTTGGGCAGTTCCACTACTATTTGATGCCAAAATGCAGTGGGTAAATCTAGTACAGTCAGCCGCCATTCATGGCAAGTTTTCAGAAAGACTGGTACAGAACTTAAAATTTGAGCGGTTCGTAAGATTAAAGTTGCACCTTGAGTCAGACAGGGAAAAATTTCTTCCGCAGCCGCATCGAAGCTAATGGAGGCAAATTGGAGAATGCGATCGCGCTGAGAAATTTCAAAATGGGCGATCGCAGCTTCGGTATAATTGACCAGTGACTGGTGGGCGATCTCGACTCCCTTTGGTTGTCCGGTGGAGCCAGAGGTATAAATAACGTAAGCTAAGTTGTTGGGCGTAACTGGAGTTGCTAAGTTCTTTTGGCTTTCTTTCTCAATCAATTGCCAATCGCTATCTAAGCAAACTATGGGAGATTCTATTTGGGGTAAACTTTCTAACAAATGTGCTTGAGTTAATAGCACGGACACTTGAGCATCAGACAGAACAAAAGCAAGTCTTTGCAGGGGATAGGTCGGATCGAGAGGCACATAAACACCACCCGCTTTGAGGATACCTAATATACCTACCACCATTGAAAGCGATCGCTCTACACAGATACCAACTAAAACTTCTGGTTTCACACCCTGTTTTTGGAGATAATGAGCTAACTGATTGGCACGCTGATTCAGTTGTGCATAGGTTAGTTGCTGTTCTCCACAGACTACAGCCACAGCATCGGGTGTTCTGGTTACCTGCTGTTCAAATAATTGATGGATACAGGCGTGTTGAGAATAATCTGTTGCGGTTTGATTCCATTCCAGAAACTGCTGGCGTTCGTCCGCAGTCAATATGGGTAATTCCGAAATTAGGCGATCGCAATTTTCAGCGCAGCTGGTTAATAAAGTTTGAAAATGTGCGATGAGGCGGGTGATGGTCGAGTCATCAAACAAATCAGTACTATATTCCAGTCTTCCCACTAAGCCAAACTCTTCTTCGACTAAATGAATAGTCAGATCAAACTGAGAAGTTTGATTATCAACTAAAGAGTAATGCAAATCTAGGTCTGGAAGTTGGATATTTCGGGAAGAAGTAGCATTTTGCAGAACAAACATTACCTGAAACAATACTGAATGACTTAAATTTCGCGGTAGCTGTAATTCCTCTACGAGCTTTTCAAATGGTAAGTTTTGATGGGCAAAAGCTGCTAATACTGTTTCTTTGACGCGAGTTAATAATTCTCGAAAGCTGGGATTATCGCCTAAATTGTTGCGGAATACCACCGTATTCATTAAACAACCAATTAATTCCTCAGTCTCAAGGCGATCGCGATTAGCAACCGGCGAACCGATTAAAATATCCGGCTGTCCTGTATAGCGATATAGTAAAGTTTGAAATGCCGCTAGTAGCAGCATAAATAAAGTAGTTTTGGTTTGCTGAGATAGATTTCTAAGTGACTGCGTGAGAGTTTGAGACAGCATAAAAAATTGCTTCTTTCCCGCGAAAGAATGCATCAACGGTCGAGGTCGATCAGTTGGTAATTGTAATAAAGTTGGAGCATCTGCTAATTGCTGTTTCCAGTAAGCCAGTTCTTGATCTAATATCGCTCCCTGCACATATTCTCTTTGCCAAACTGCAAAATCTGCATATTGGATTGGTAATTCGGCTAAGGATGGAAACTGGTTGCTAGCAAAAGCTTGATAAAAAGCATTCAAATCACGGAAAAATACCCCAATTGACCAAGCATCGGACACAATATGGTGCATGGTCATCAGCATGATATATTCTGTCTCATCTAAGCGCAGTAGCGTCACTCTGATGAACAAATTACCCGAAAAGTCAAACGGTTGACAGGCTTCCGCGAAAATCAGTTGCTGTTTTTTGGCTTCCCGTTCTGTGGGAGCAAGCGATCGCAAATCAATTAATGGTAAAGTGAAATCTACAGTCGGCGAAATCACTTGTACCAAGCGATCGTTCACAGTCTTCAGAGTAGTACGTAAAACCTGATGAAGCTGAATAATTGCTTTAATACTTCGCTCTAAAACCTCTACTTGCAGCCGACCGCTAATTTCTAGACTGACAGGAATATTATTAGAAATAGCACTTTTGTGTCCCATTTGGTGTTGAAACCACATTCTTTGTTGGGCAAAAGATGCAAGAGGGTTGTCATCTTTAACTCTTGTAGGAATTACAGATTTCTGTGGCAATTTCAAACCCTGTTTTTGTTTGAGATGCAACTCTAATAAAGCCCGTTGTTCTGGAGAAAGAGCCGCAATTCTTCGATCAAAGTCATTCATAACTTAATTATTTTGAAAATTTATGCCCAGAAAACTCATTACAGAACTTACACAAAAACTCTTATTCCTCTTATCCCTCTGTGTCCTCTGTGCCTCTGCGCTACGCGCTACGCGCAAGCTACGCTAACGTTATTCCGGATTCCAGAATTCAGACGTAACCCCTAAATTCAATTAATCAAAACTTGTTCAACCGGAACTATTTCGTAATGGCTTTTAAGTTCTTGAAGATAATTAAGACTCTCCATAACCCCATCAAAATCAACTCCAAAATCAATTAAAGCAGCCACTTCATCTATCCCAGCTTTTTGAAAATCATCAATCATTTTTCTACAACTTTCTGGAGTTCCCATCAAGACCTTTGTATTAAAATAAGACTCAAAACTATATGCCAACAAATCTTCTAAATCTTGGGCAGACATTGTTTTCGGGTCTATAGAAAATCTTGATTGACCCACCGTTTTAGCCATAAGATCCAAATGGGTTTTGAGGTAGTTAGTAAAAGGCTCCTTGACTCTTTGTTTAACTTCATCGATATTTTTACCCAGAAAAGTATGTATCATCAGCGCTACTTTTCCCTGCTGCGGGTCGTGACCGTGCTGGGCTAGCGATTGGCGATAAAGTGAGATTTTGCGGTAAATATCTTCTAAACTTTGATACAGCGAGGAAGTGAGAATATTAGCTCCAATTCTGCCAGCTTCAATAAATGTCTCATCCGACAGAGAAGTAATCCAAATTGAAAGCTGAGGTTGTAGCGGTCTGGGAAATGTTTGAGTGGGGATAGATTTGCCTTTACCACCTTCAAGTGCAATTGCTTCTCCTTGCCAAAGCTTCTGCACAGTTTGAATATCCCGCCACATAATTTCCTTTTTGTCAGCATACTTTTCGGGATAAAGAACAAAGTCATTAGGTTGCCAACCAGGAGCGAAAGATAAACTCACTCTACCTTGTGATAAATTATCCACCACAGCCCATTCCTCGGCGACTCGCAGAGGGTGCTGGAGGGGCATCACAACGCTACCAGAGCGGATTTGAATTTGCTCAGTCACCATGGCAATTGCCGCTCCTAACACTGATGGATTGGGATATAAACCGCCAAAAGCATCAAAATGACGTTCTGGAATCCAAACGGCGGAAAAGCCCTGTTGGTCGGCAAATTTGCTACCTTCAATAAATAAGCGATATTTGTCATTCTGGGAGGTGGAACCATCCCCAGAAAAATAAAACAGACTGAATTTCATTGGGTATTTTCCTCGACTTGTTTTAAAGTTTTTAACTTCCAAAGCAAAAAACCGTTCGGCGGAAGCCTCTCAAACCCTCTTGACTCTGTGTCCTCTCTACGAGACGCTCCGCGAACTGTGCCTCTGTGGTAGCCTTCGGCAAGCTACGCTAACGTTTGTTTATTTCTTGGAAGTCCCTAAAAGTTCTTGGAGTTCTTCGGCTGACAAATTTTCGATGGCGGTGAGGACGTTATGGAGTTCTGCTTCTGGTTGGGGGTTTCCTGCGTTGGCGATCGCATCGGCAATTTGAGCTATAGTTGGAGTCTCTAAAAGATTGCGTAGGGACAAATCTACTGCAAAAATTCCCCGCAGTCGCGAGATCACTTTCATCGCTAATAGAGAATGTCCGCCTAACTCAAAGAAGTTGTCATGAATGCCTATTAACTCGATACCGAGTTGTTCTTGCCAAACTTGAGCAATTCCTTGCTCGATGTGATTAGTTGGTGCGTCATAGCTACTAGCTGAAGTGGGTAAACCTGTTACGCTCTGCACTGGGTCAAATTCATCCAGAACAATCTCATCTCGTCGAGAGAGTACCCCCTGCCAATCTTTAGTTGAGACAATGATTCGATCTAGTCCACTTTGCAGCACACGCTTCAATGCGTCTAATCCTTCGTTGTTGGTAATACCTGCCTTCAGGGTTTCTAATCGCTTTTGCTTGAAAGCATCGGGAAGATTAATCATGTTGGCTCCCATGCCAACTTGTTGCCAAATATCCCAATTAATTGCGGTTGTCAACCAGTTTTTTTGAGCATCTGGCGATCGCGCGAAACTATCTAAGAAGACATTAGCCGCAGAGTAATCAACCTGTCCCACTCCACCTAAAGTAGAACTGATGGAAGAAAAAAGCACCAAGAAATCTAAAGGTACATCTTTAAATATCTGCTTAATTACTAACGTTCCTTTGACTTTCGCTGCCATTACCTGCGCTACCATTTCTGGGGTTTTTAGTTGAATAATCCCACTTCCAGGAATTCCCGCCGTGTGAAAGATGCCGTTTATTTTACCAAAAACGCGCTCTACTGATTGGGCGACAGTTGCCATTTGGACAGCATCAGAAACGTCTGCGCTCAGAGACAGAATTTCAGCCCCAAGCTGTTCTAATTCCAATATTTGATGAATTTTAGCAGTAGTAGCTTCGTCATGGTTGGCATTTGTCCACGTTGCTTTTGATGGGATAGAACGGCTGACTAAAACCAATTTGGCTCTGACTGTCTCGGCTAAATATTTGGCGATGGTGAAGCCAATACCGCCCCAACCGCCTGTAATCAGATAAACGCCTTCTTCTTTTAAAGGTGCTATATCTTGATTCTCTGCCAAACGGACTGATTCGTAAGTGGGTAACCAGCGAGAATTGTCTCGATAGGCAACAACTGTATCTGTGGATTTACTAGCAATCTCTGTAATCAGGCGGTCAATAAATTCGCTGTAGGAGAAATTAGCACCGGCTAAATCGATATGATTACAGGTAATATTGGCATACTCTTGGGGAATAACTTGGCAAGTACCGAGGATAGTGGCTTTTTCTGGAGAAATTGTTTCATTTCCCGTGACATTGTGGATATTGCTAGACACCACGCCTAGATGCAATGGATCTGTAAAATTTTGGGTGGCGATCGCCTGAGCTAAATAGAGTAAACTATCAAAACCCAAAACTTGAGATTCTGCGAAAGATAAATCGCAGCTAACAGTCCAGAGATGAGCGATGAGGGGGATTTGCCCCAATTTCAGAACTTCTCGAATTAGTCTATCGTAATCTTGGCGATCGCTGGGATTAATTGTATAGATGTTTTCGCTGACTCGGCTGAACTCTTCCCCCATAGCGACTCGAATCACGGTAGCCCCGCTTTCTTCCAGTCGTCGCCCCATAACTGAACCCAAATTAGCACCATCCATAAACACCAACCAGCATTGATGATTGTTCAGATCAATGACCTGGTGAAATGGTGTCATAGAACGCTTCCAAGAAGGAACGTAAAACCATTCGGCGATATCGGGTTTTTTGTTTGGTGATCCTAGAGGGGAATGATCTTTCTGTTCTGGTGGATCGATCCAGTAACGCTGACGTTCAAAGGGATAGGTCGGTAACGACAGGCGATCGCGTTGATGGTGGATATGGAATTTAGTCCAATCTATCTCTACTCCTACCAGCCATAGCCGTCCTAGAGTATTGAGCAACAAAGCTAGATCAGAATTATCCTCTTGAGGATGGCGGAGTGAATTAAGTATAGTTCTGTCAGTGGCTTGCTGTCTGGTGATGCTGCTTAAAGTTTGTCCAGGGCCGACTTCTAGAAAAATCCGCCGTGCATCTTTGAGTAATTCAGTAATTCCCTCAGAAAATCTCACTGGTTGCTGTAGCTGTTGTGTCCAATAGTTAGGGTCTACAGATGCTTCTGGAGTTATCCACGTACCTGTAACGTTAGAAATAAAAGGAACTTGGGGGGGATTGAGTTTGAGTTGACTAATTGCCTGCTTTAAAGGCGCGATCGCCGATGCCATCATGGGAGAGTGAAAAGCATGAGAAGTATGCAAGCGACGACACTTGATGTCTTCTGTCAGTAACTGGATTTCGAGTTTTTTAATCGCTTCTACCGAACCTGAAACTACATTCAGAGAAGGACTATTCCTCACAGAAATGGTTAACTCTGGATTTAATTTAGCTGACAACGCCTCGGTTGATAAATAAACTGAAAGCATATCTCCCGTAGGACATTGCTGTATCAATTTTCCGCGGAGGGCGACTAAAGAGAGCGCATCTTCTAAAGAGAAAACACCAGCTAGAGTAGCGGCGACATATTCCCCAATGCTATGACCAATGAAAGCTTCGGGAACAATTCCCCAAGACATCCACAGTTTGGCGAGGGAATACTCAATTACAAATAAAGCTGGTTGAGTAATTGCGGTCTGATTTAATTTTTCTGTGGCTTCTTCCTTCTGTTCTGGCGACGGATACAGGAGATGACGCAAATCTAACTGTAAATGGGGTTGGAGTAATTGACAACAGCGATCGCATTCCTCTTGAAAAATAGATTCGCTCTCATACAGTTCTCTGGCCATATCTGCATACTGCGCCCCTTGTCCCGGAAACATAAACACCACAGGCGACTTATTTGTGCTGAAACTTTTTTGGGGCGACTCTAAGGCGACGATTGCATCTTTAATATCTTCCACAACAACCATCTGACGATGACTAAATACTCGACGACCTACTTGCAACGTATAAGCGACATCAGCCAAATTAACTTCTGGGTGTTGTTTTAAATGATTAACTAAATTCCTGGTAGCAGTTTCTAAAGCAGAACTGGTTTTAGCCGAAACAACTAAAAGCTGATATTTTCTAGCTGATAACTGCTGACTATTAACTGATAACTGTTTCCTGGGTGCTTCTTCTAAAATTAAGTGAACATTAGTTCCACCAAACCCAAAAGCACTCACCCCAGCGCGACGAGGAGTACCGTTAGTTTCCCAATCAGTAAGTTTGGTATTGACGTAAAAAGGACTATTTTCAAAATCAATATTGGGATTTGGCTCACTAAAATTGAGGCTGGGGGGCAGTTTTTGGTATTTAAGAGCTAATGCAGTTTTAATCATGCCAGCAATACCTGCGGCTGCATCTAAATGTCCGATATTGGTTTTGACTGAACCGATCGCACAGTAGCCTTTTTTGTTAGTACTGCTTTGAAAAGCCTCAGTCATGGCTTTAACTTCAATCGGGTCGCCCATCGCCGTTCCCGTACCATGAGTTTCTAGATAACTAATGGTTTCTGGTGCGACTTCTGCCATAATTTGGGCAGTGCGAATTACTTTTGCTTGACCTTCTTGACTCGGTGCGGTGTAGCCGACTTTGACAGCACCATCATTATTAATTGCTGAACCTTTAATCACCGCATAGATATGGTCTCCTTCAGCCACAGCATCTTCTAACCGCTTTAAGACGACAACTCCCAGTCCATTACCGCCCACTGTCCCGTTAGCTTTGGCATCAAAAGCTTTACAATGTCCATCAGTAGCACCAATTTCTTCTGGAAAGAGAGTGGCTTCACTCTGAGGAACTTTCACAGCTACCCCGGCGGCTAAAGCCATATCGCATTCACCACTAAGCAAGCTTTGACAGGCGAGATGAACTGCGACTAAAGAACTAGAACAAGCTGTACCGATGCTGATGCTAGGGCCTCTGAGATTCAATTTGTAGGATACGCGAGTAGAAAGATAATCTTTATCCGCTCCAACCAGAGTTTGTAAAAAACTTTGAGATGCCATTAAATCTGGGTGAAGACTAAGATTGTTAAGTAAGTATGTTCCCATACCCACACCAGCATATACACCAATAGGTCTTGACTCAGTTTCGGAATTACAACCTGCGTCTTCCAAGGCTTCCCAAGCGCATTCTAAGAATAAACGGTGTTGGGGGTCCATTGTTTCAGCTTCTCTGGGATTAAAGCCAAAAAAGTCAGCATCAAATAAATCTATATCTGACAGTACGCCACCTGCTTTTATACTCCCATTAGCTGAGGAATCAGAATGGGTAAAAGCTGAAACTAATTCCTTCCCATTAATTAAATTTTCCCAAAATATTTGGGTATTATTACTACCTGGGAAACGCCCAGCCATACCAATAATCGCTATTTCCAAACCGTTTGTTTGCTGTTCCATAGTTTGAGATTAAATAAAAACTTGTTGCGTACAAAGTGATAACTATTGAAAAACCATATTAGACTTCCGAAGAAAATCTCTATTTGGTAAAAATCTAAAAACCTAATGCAAAAAACCTCTTCCCTTGGCGTTCTTTGCGTCTTGGCGGTTCGTCCTTCTATATTATTTGAGCTTTGATTTATTTAACAACCGTCCTAAATGGCGTTTTTTCAACTCATTGCTAGTTTTTTCTTCAATATTTGTCATATCTAAACTAGTAGAATTATTGCTTCCCAAATAGTTAGCTAAAGAAGAAATAGTTGTATATTTATACATTTCTATGAATGAAATATTTTTAGCTTGATTAGGCAACGTATCATTCAACTTGTTAAAAACCTTAGCAATTGACAACGAATCTCCGCCCACATCAAAAAAATTATCATTGATACCAACTTTTTCTAAACCTAAAACTTCTTGCCAAACCGCAGCAATTTGAATTTCCAAATTATTTTGAGGGGCTATATAAGTAGCCGTCATTATTTCCTCTAGATATTCGCGTTCAGCAAGCTGGCGACGATCAATTTTGCCATTGGCAGAAAGCGGTAAGGCATCGAGGAAAATAAAAGCTGATGGGATCATGTATTCTGGTAAGCGATCGCCTAAAAAACAGCGCAATTGGACTATGGCTGGTGGGACTGAAGAGTGAGCAACTAAATAAGCCACCAAATATTCCCGATTTTGTTTTTTGATAGCCACAACTACTGCCGCTTTAATTTCGGGATGCTGGGTTAAAGTAGCCTCAATTTCTCCCGCTTCTATGCGATATCCCCGAATCTTTAGCTGTAAGTCTACCCTGCCTAAAAATTCGATATTGCCGTCGGGTAAGTAGCGTCCCATATCTCCTGTGCGATAAATTCTTTCGCCAGTCCGGGGATGAATGATAAATTTCGCGTTTGTTTTGGCTTGATCCTGCCAATAACCTTTGGCTAACTGTACCCCCGCACAATACATTTCACCAGTTACCCAAACGGGACAATCATCGAGCATTTCATTCAAAATATAATATTTAGAATTTGCCATCGGTTTGCCATAGGGAATACTCTTCCATGTCGGCTCCACTGCGGCGATCTCATAGCCAATATTCCAAACCGTTGTTTCGGTGGGTCCCCCAATACTGAGTATTTTAACTTGGGGAATTAAAGCTCTGAGGCGGTCGGGGAGGGAAACTGGTAGCCAATCACCGCCTAAAATAGCCAAACGCAAACTTTGGGGTAGAGATTGGGGCTGCATCTCTAAGCGATCTACTAACATTTCCATCATCGGCGGTACAGAATTCCACAGAGTTATTGCTTCTCTGGTGATTAATTCTGCCCAATGGCTGGGGTCTTTAATTTTTTCGGCATCAGGAATCACGATAGTCCCACCAGCACTGAGAAGACCAAAAATATCGTAAACTGACAGGTCGTGATGCAGGGCAGAAATATTGAGAATGCTGTCTTTGTCGTCAATATGGAAGCGCTGATTAGTTTGAACGACGACGTTAATCACATTGCGATGTGCGATCGCTACCCCTTTTGGTAAGCCTGTAGAACCGGAAGTATAGATGACATAAGCTAAATCTTCATCTGTCTGGATTGGTTCTAAGGCTTGATTACTTTCATCGGCTAAATCGTCTGTGTCTAAACAAATAGTCTCAATTCCGGCTGGTAATTTCAGGGTTTCTAATAGCCAAGATTGAGTCAGAATTATTTTGGCTTGGCTATGTTCGAGTAAATATTCTTTTCTCTGTTGGGGTAATTGAGGATCGATGGGAATATAAGCTGCACCGGAAGTAATAATTCCCATGACAGCGACAATTTGCTCCCATCCTTTTTCCATAACTATGGCTACTAGCTGGTTGGAAGTCACTCCTAAAGAACGCAGACGATGAGCAACTCGATGGCTGCGATCGCTTAATTCTTGATATGTTAAAGTGCGATCGCTAGCAACAACAGCCGTCTTTTCTGGTCTTTGGGCTACTTGTTTGCTAAATAAACCTTGCAGAGTCGTATCCAGAAGGTGAGTAGTAGTATTATTCAGGGCTTCTCTGCGTGCTAGTTGCGCTGGCGGAATTAGCTGTCTTTCTGTGGCGTGCCATGCAGAATCATTGGTTGCTAATTGTTTGAGAAATCTGCAATAAGCCTCAAACATATCCTCTATCAAACCTTCATAGAAAAGTTCTTTGACCACATCCCAGTTAAAAGTTAATGTTTCTTTTTCTTCCCAGACTTGAACATCCATCCAAGCTTGAGATGCTTGACTAATACCGTAGACTAACTCCCCAAAGCGGCTAAAGGTTAAGGTGTCTTGTCCGATAGAACTAAAGCCGAGGGTACTGGTAAAGACTACTGGCATAGCACTGGGTGCAGTACCTTTTTTACGAGCCAATTCTCTAGTTATTTTTACGCCACTGATATAACGATGTTCTAAATCTTGCCAGAGTTGTTTTTGTAACCGAAGGGCGCGATCGCTAAATGCTTCGGGAGTAGAATTATCTACAGCTAGTAAATTGACCGAGGTAAAGTCCCCCAAAATATCGTTAACTTGGGTATGCAGTGGCAGACGGTTAAATAAAGCCAGATTAATCGTAAATTGCGGGTTTTTACTCCAGACTGTGATAATCTCGGCAAAAGCAGCCATCAATACCCCTGTGGGAGTCAAACCTGCTTGTCCTGCCTTTTGTTTTAACTGTCGCCATTCCTCTGGTGCTAAACCGCCTTGATACCTTTGACAGAGATGATTTTTAATTTCTTGTGGGTGTTTAGCTAAAGGTAACTCTGGTGCATTAGGTAAACTATCTAAGCGAGCAAACCAATAGTTTTGCGATCGCGCGTATAATTCAGTCTTGGCGATCGCTTGTTCGGCGAGAACATAATCCCGAAAGGAGATGGTTAGGGGCGTTAATTCTCTTTCGGGGTCTTGATAAAGTTGATGCCATTCATCAAACAGACGAAATAAACTCCAAGCATCAAAAACTTGCAAATCGTAACTAATATGTAGACGAAAGCGTTCCTTATCTAATAAAGTGACGCAAAATTCAAACAAGGGAAAACGATCCGCAGGTAAAACTTGATGTGACAGGCGATCGCGAATTGCTGCTAGTTCAGACGCAATCAAACCTTGGTCTTTACCTCGTAAATCTAAAACTTTAATTTCATAGGGAGGAACTGTTTCTAAAATCTGTTGTTGACCATCTGCTAAGACAATCGCCCTCAGCATATCATGGCGATCAATTAATTTGTGCAGTCCTTGATTTAATCGTTCTAAATTTAAATTTTGACCTTCAATCTCGTAGTAACCATGATTAGCAACATTACCCAACTCAAATACACCACTGCGCCCTACCCAAAAAGCGTGCTGCATATCAGTTAAAGGGAAAGGTGCATAACGCTGGTTTGGTTCAGGAATGATGGGGGGTAAAGCCGCATTATTCAGGCTATTTTGCCGCAACAATTCTAAAAGTTCGATTTTATGCTCAAGTAAAGCATCGCGCAGTTCCGGTGTTAAGACTCCCTTGGGGGCATCAACCGCTAATGAATTGTGATTAGCCGCTAGTTTTATACCTTGGCTAGAGAGAGTATGTAAAAGTAAATGTAAATTCATTTTATTCAAATATTAGTTTTCGCAATTTGCTGATGAAATCCTGTCTGATTGGCATCATTCTTGTTCTTCGTACCTTTGCGCCTTTGCGCCTTTGCGTGAGACAAATTCATATTCTCAATCAGCAACGCCATTCTTAGAGTATGTTCTTCCATGAATAGAAGATATATTTAATTTACAAACTCAATGTTTCTCGTTCTAAATCTTCGTTGCTATTGACAGATGGTGAAATTAATAAATTGCTCAGAGCTAACCTATCTAATATTAGCTGAGTCAAATTAATTAAATTATTTTCACCAAAGAAATTTTCAATCGGGACTCTAATTTCCCAGTCTGCTTCTATGCGACTTCTCAGAGAGAATGCCATTAAAGAATCAAGCCACATTGTTAAGGTTTGTTGAGGGTCGATTTCGTCAGGTAAAAGCTGTAAGGAATGAGATAACCATGCTATTAAATAGTTTTGGACTATTTGCTGTTGTTCTTCTGGTTGTGCAGCTAATATTTCTGCTTTTGATAGTTTTTGTTCCGCGCCATCACGCTGTTCTATTTGCTGTAGCTGAATGGTAGTATCGCGAGATGTAATTGCAGGTGCTGGTGCTGTTCCCAGTCCCACATCTCCCCAACGCATAATTGTTGCTGCTGCGGTAGCTGATGCGCCGTTAGTGTAGATTAAAATTAAACTATTTTCTGTGATTTTTCCTTCTTTAACTGCATGGTAAAGATTCGCTAGGGGAAAAACAGGTCCAATATTGCCATAGTAGGGATAAAGATTAATCGTGCGTTCCGGTGGAATACCTAAAGCTCTTGTACAAACATTGGCATACCAAGCTGTAGGAGTATTAAAAACAAAAAAATCAATTTCTGCTAAATTTACTCCCGCTTTAACCGCAACTTCTTGACAACAGGTGCGAACGAAATCAACGGCTGTTTCTGCTAAACTGCCGGCATTTTCTCCAGTTTGCGTGATAATTTGTGGTTTACCTAACTGATCAATTTCTAGTTCGTGAGAGTATGCACTATGGGTAATAGTCGTAGAAACCACTTTATTAGCTAAAACTCCTTGATTTGGTTGGAGGTGGCTGACGATAAAAGCCCCTGCACCATCTCCCATCGACCAAGCTAGGGTATCTGTTTCTCTAACAGTATTTGAACCAAAGTGTGAAACAACTATCAAGGCATTTCGATATTCTCCAGTTTGGATTAAAGCGTGGGCATTTTGCAGAGCTATCAACGCACTAGAACAAGTCGAATCAAGACTCCATACAGGACATTTCAAGCCTAATTTTCGTGCTAATTGAGTGGTATTATCCATGCCCAAATTATGAGCAAAAAGGGCAGTGACAAGAACAACATCTACCTCTGCTGCGGTTAATTTAGCTGCTGTCAATGCGTCCATTGCTGCCCGACATTGTACATCTAGGGAAGATTCATGCTCACCCAAAACTCGCCGTTCTAAACTGCCGCGAAAGGAGTCTGATAAATAGGGTGCAACTTCTTGAGACCAAATATCAAAACCATTATCTTCTCTGTGAGATATTGGAGAACGAGTTTTTCTGTTTCTTTTGGGCTGAGAAATTACAAGCTCAGGATATTTTTTCTGCCAATAATCATTAGTACGAATAACTTCAGGAAAGCTAATGGCTAGGGAGCAAATGCCTATTGGTAAAAGTGTGGAGTGTGTGGACACAATCATTAAATTGGAAATGTTGGTAGTGAGCAGGAGTTAGGGGAGAAAAAATCAGAATTTTACCAGAGTTATTGTGTAAATCCTAACTATCTTTATAATTGGCTATTTTTTACGACTACGGCGGCACTAGCTACAGCATAGATAGCAGTATGACTAATACTTAATAGCCATTGCTTAATCCCCAGTCTCGTTGCTCTTTCTTGGTATTTACCGAACAGTTTTACTAACGGTTGACCCGTGGGCAATCTGCTGATTTCAATATTCAGCCACGAAATAGATTGATCGTGATTTTTGTTGGTCAAATTAGCGCTTTGGCTTTCGTCTTTAGTCAGACAATTAGTGATTACAGTTTTAGCAGCCCAACGACCAGCTAAATATTGAATCCACCTTTCACCAGCATCGGTAACGCTACATTCAAGATTTGTATAGTGTTGCTTGACAAAATTCTCTCCTTCTCGTGCTAAAACTTGTTTGAATGATTGAATTTTGACGATTTCCAAACTGTGCTTAATGATGCGATCATCTTGACATTCTTTTGTATACATGGACAATCTCCTGAGATATAGAAGATGTAAATCTGAAGCAGCTTCTTGCAGAGAAAATGCACAAGTGCAACAATTAATCTATTTTCTGAGAACTAAATTATTTAACATGGTGTTCATCTTATTCACAGACTCGATATACTCATTTTCAGGAATAGATTCAGCCACAATTCCTGCTCCGGCATTTAACTGAATCCGATTGCCATACTGATAAACTGAACGGATTGCGATCGCGATATCTGCTTCTCCGTGACTGTTTAACCAACCAATACCACCAGCATAAATTCCCCTTGGTTCTTCCTCTAGATGATCAATCCATTTTAAGGCTTTGTCTTTACTAATTCCCGATACCGTAATTCCGGGAAATAAGACTTTGAAAGCATCCCAAAGGGTATTACCTACCTTGAGTTGACCCCCAACTCGCGATGATAGGTGTTGTACACAACGATATTGTTTAACTTCCATGAAATTTAATATTTGCACCGTTTCTGGTACACAAACGGCAGCAATTTCATCCTGTGCCAACCAAACCGAAAGGGAATGTTCTTTGACCTCTTTCGCATCAGTAAAAAGTTCGTTGTTAAACCTAATATCTTCTTCTATATTGACACCACGGGGTCGCGTTCCCGCTAAAGGATTAGTGGTGACAAAACCTTTGCGATTCACTTCCATTAAGGTTTCAGGGCTAAAACCGACTGCACGAATATCTCCTAGATTAAAACAATAAGAACGGGCAGAGTTATTTGCTTTAGCACTGAGAACATAAGTACCTAAAGTATTTAGGTCTCCAGGAAAATTAAAGGAACGAGAAATAATAGCTTTGTGCAAATTAGCATTTTTAATTGAGTCAATCAAGGTACTGACAGAGTTTTCATATTTTGCTCTATCTTTGCCATCAAGGTCAAAGGTTGCGGCTTCGTAATTTGGTAACGGATTATCAACAAACAGTTGTCGTCTGACCAAATCTAAGGACTTAGTGGTTTTAATCTTGACTCCTTGTTTGGTAAAGTGCAACTCAGTTTCGGGAACTAAAAAGTGACACAAAGGCTGTTGACCGACTTTGGAGTAAGAAGAATAAAAATGCGCTAGCTCAAAGGCTGTATAACCATAGGCTGTCCAATCTCCAATAGACAAAGAATTTAATAAAGCCTCGACCTGTTTAAAGGGATCGCTAATTGGTTCCGCAGCCGACCGTTCTGGACTTTCAAGTAATACTTGATCGGGAGTGACTACGACTTTAGCTAGTTGGCCTCCAGCAATGCGAACTTCATCCTTACCTTCATACAGGAAATATTCGCTAAAAATTCCTGCTTCCAGAAGATTGTTAAGAACTACAATTGCTTCTCTTTGCCCAGGAACAAAAGTTTCCTGATATTTAACTGCGGTTTTAATTTCTACTAGCATTAGTTTCCTATTTAATATTTTGCTAAGGTTTTTTTCAGTGATGAGATTTTGGGAAAAATCAAGTATGCAATCAAAAAATGCTCTTGGTCTTGATTCCTGAGTGAAAACTCTATGGAGCGAGAATTAATGAATCAGAGTGTTTTTTTAATACTTGACGATGAATTTTGCCTGTAGATGTCCGGGGTAATTTGTCCAGGAAGTAAATCTGTTTGGGAGTTTTAAAATGAGGTAAATGCTGTTTAGTAAACTGACGAATACTTTTCTCTGTCTCTACACTAGGCTGTTGTGAGGATTTCAAGCTGATGTATGCGACGATTTCTGTCAGTTTTTCGCCACCTTGATATTCTGGGACTACTGCTACTTCCAAAACTTGTTGATGCTGGTGTAAAACTTCTTCTATTTCCAAAGGCGAAATCCATTGACCGTTGACTTTAAATAAATCATCTCCTCGTCCCATAAACCAGAAATAACCATTGCGATCGCGCTTATACTTATCTCCAGTCCGCATCATGTTACCGAAGATAGCTTGGCGCGTTTTTTGCAGTTGATTCCAGTAACCCAGCATCAAACTTTCGCCACGCACTTGTAGTTCGCCAATCTGATCATCTTCACAGGGAAAACCACTTTCATTCACAACCTCCACGTCATAGCCACCTATGGGACGACCAGAACTTCCGGGTTTAGACTCTCCTATACGATTTGAGAGAAAGATATGTAAAAACTCTGTTGTTCCAATTCCTTCACAAATTTCTAGGCCATGTATCTCTTTCCATTCATTCCAAATAGGCTTTGGTAGTTGTTCGGCTGCGGATACGCATAAGCGCAGAGATGAGGAGTCTAACGCCACAATGTCTTTTAATTCTAAGATTCTGGCATAAACGCTAGGGATGCCAAAAAATACTGTGGGTTGATAGCGTTGAATGTCTTCAATCATGCCGAAGGCATTACTGGCATCAGATAACACCGAGGTTGCACCCACTGCCATCGGAAAATAGACACTGTTTCCTAAACCATAGGCAAAAGCGATATTGGCGACGGAATAGAGAATATCTTCCTCGTTTAAGCCTAAGACGGCTTCAGCATATTGTTTGATGCAGACTAATGCACTCTGATGGGCATGAATTACGCCTTTTGGTTTTCCCGTACTCCCAGAAGTGTAAAGCCAAAAAGCTGCTTCATCACCCGATGTTGAGGCACAAGTTGTGAGTTCAGCGCCATCTTGTAGCTGAGATAAAAAAGGTTGTTGGCCATCGACGAGTAAGACATGACGTAAATATTCTGACGAGAGAGGAGTCAGTTTTTCTTGCCATGTATGGCTTGTGAGCAAAACCTTGCTGCGAGAGTCTTGGAGAATGTGGTTGATTTCTGCTAAAGAACAAGCCGGATTAATCGGTACGGGGATAGCACCCAGCCAAATTGCTCCTAAAAAGACTACTACCGACTCTAATTGATTGGGTAGTAAAATGGCAATCCGATTTTCTCTTTCTAGTCCGAGTTTTGCCATTAACTTGGCGCTACGTCGGACTAAATTACTTAATTGTGAGTAAGTATAAGTTTGATCGCGATCGCACAGAGCGATTTTATCTCCATTTCCTCGTGCTAAATTGCCCTCTAGCAAATAAGACGCAAGGTTAAAAACATCACCTAAATCTTCGTCAATTCTACTCATTTATCTGTTCCTCACAGAGAGCTAAAACATTAACTAGCACGCAATCTTGCCACTCCCACCAATTCACCAACCACTGTTTAATCCCCAGAATTTGAGCTTGAGTTTTGGCTTGTCCGGATAAACGAACTTGTGGCTGTGCTTGAGTTAAGTCTGTTTCAATTTCATTCCAGTCAATTCCTACTAAACCGATGCCCAAAGCCTTGCCTACGGCTTCTTTAACTCCAAAGCACAAAGTATAATAGAGCAGGCGATCGCTAACCGAATGGCAATAGTTTTGTTCTTGGGTGGTAAAGACAAGGGTTAAAGTTTCGCGATCGCAGCTAGCAATTAACTTGGCAATTTTGGGTATGGATGCAATATCAACGCCAATCCCTTTAATTTCCGTTTTTTTGGCAGGTCTTTGCTCGTAAAAATCTTCATTAGTTTGTACACACTATTTAAAGTGATTTGCAATAATTCAACCTAAATTGAGTTCTGACTTTCCGTTTCTGATAAAGCTGACTCAATTAAAGTACAGATTTCGGTCAAAGTTTTGTCCTGACGGGTTTCGAGTTTGACTTTAATTCCTAACTTCCGTTTTAATGCCAAAGAGACTTCGACTATTTCTGTAGAATCTAGCTGTAAATCTTGATTAATTAGCGCATTAGGGCAAATCATGTCCTCTGGAATTCCCAAATCTTTGAGTATATCCTCAAGATTTTTTATTGCTTTTACAGTATCCATCAGCGGAAATAATCTCTAAAATTTTAACAACGTATTACAGCCACTCTTGTTTGTACTCACCACTGTAATTGTATTCTTCACCAATTCCTTATTAAAAAACTTTCTCTATAAGTTTGTTATTCATACCTTACCATCTTTGTCTCCAAAACAACAGTCAATTTAAGGGAGTTAAATAATACTGTTACTTTCATTCAACAGTATTAGGAATAGTTATGAATAAGCGTAGAAAGGCATTGCTGAAAATAAGGATGAATTGAGAGGTTTTTTTTAAGATATCTGGTGAAAATAAAATATGCGTGATCTTGACATCTCACGTCTCTATATTCTTTGTCGGAGATGTCTTATGTAGTTCGTCTTAGTTGACTAACCTGATATTGCTTGACAGTTGTCAACGCCTGTCCAGAGTTATAAGCACTAATTACCGAACCACAAACCTCAACTTTAGCTGCGTAGCTTCCTGTTACCCGCCCATCGGGAGCAGCAAAATCTATCTGCACTTCTGCCCAATTAGCCTCTTCATTGACATGATCTTTTGCTAGTATTCGTCCTAATTTATGGTATTTCAGCCAATCCCAGCCTTCCTGCATCCAAATCTCACGCTCAACAATTTGCTCAAATTTGCTCAGTCCACTCCAGCCTCGGTAAAATGAACGCAGTTCTGTAACTGGATGGTTGCGTTGCACTAAGACTTCTAGTATTTCGGGTTCAAGATGACCCCAAACCTGACCTGTGGGAAAATCTACTAAAGTCGGCGCAAACTGATGACCTCCGAAATGAGAACAGCGCCAAACTTCTAATTCACCACTGGAACTAGACGCATATTCTTGGCGGAGAATTTGATAGATGGGCTGACCAAATCGCGCACAAGCAATGTCTATGTTACCGTGGGTACAGACCATTAACTGGCGGACAGGAATAGCAGTTTTTCGGTACTGTTCAAACTGAGGTAAATTAGCGGACTCAAAAATCAGAGCTTTCGCTAGTTGAGCAATTTGGTTGGGGGGGAGAAGAAACTCTTGTTTTTCAAATTGGGCAAAAGTAGACGCTGGACGCTGGTAGTAGAAAACGCGAGACAGCCCAGGGATAGAATACTCTTTATCAGAAGCGATCGCCATTGGTGCAACCCGAATTCCCTGGTCATAAAGTTCATGAAACAAATCATGAATGGGCTGGAGAATTGGGTCTGAGTGAAAGCGCTCTTCAGTCCAAGGTAAAGGCAATTCCATCAGCAACCAACCACTACAAGGGTTAGCCGTACCAATGGGATCTTCACCATTTTCTTTGGAAACTACTGAGCAAAACTGACAATCAGTTAAAAGTTTTGGTGTCGTCATCTGATTTCTGAGTGTGGAATATAAACTAACAAGAATTAGCTTGATTTATTGCACTGGGAGCAGTTGTTTTTCCAGTTCATTCAAGTAAAGTTCTGTACCAATCGTTCCTGGGAGCGCCGCACAGAGATAACCAGGAATAAAATAGACGCGACCTTCCTTGCTAGCTTGCATTGATTTGGCGATCGCATTTTCTTGCCATTTCTGCTGAAGATTTTGGATTTGAGGGTCAAAATTCATCTGTGCATTGACTTGATTAAATTCTGTGAAATTAGCACCTAGCAAGATGATTGAATCTGCATCCTGAAACTGAGGCAAAATTTCGATCGAGACTAGCGGCGGAACCCCTTCAGCAGACTGAGCTAAATCTGGAGGAGGTAATACTTTAAATCCCAAATTTGCCACCAAAGCCGGACATAACCGGTCGGGTTGAAAACTGCGGAGTTGTTCCGGAAGCGACTGACCACCAGAAGACAATAACAGAACTTGAGGATGGGCGGCAACAATCGGTGCAAATGCTTTTTTGGCAGTAGCTAATCGCTGTTCCATAGCTGTTAAAACTTGTTCTGCCTTTTGAGAACGGTCAAAAATTTTGGCAATTTTGAGGAGATTTGGTTTAGCATCAGCCCATTTTAACAGCACTGTTGGCGCAATTTGCGAAAGATTTTTGTACTGCTTTTTGTTAGTTTCAGAACCTAAAATTAAGTCTGGTTTAATTCTTAATAATGCTTCCATAGAAGGATTGTAAGCTAGACCGACATTAATAGGCTGATTATTCACCAACTGTCCTAAATAGGGAATTTGTTGACTAGGATTGTTGTAATCACCCTGATGAAACGGGATATGGTCAGCAAATCCGCTGGGCTGGACATCAAGTGCTAGTAAAGGTTCTAAAATATAGGGGCCAAGGACTACAACTTTTTGAGGTTGATCACAAATCTCAGTTTCCCCCATTTCATGTTGAATAACTTGACATTTGCTGGAAGAAGATTGCTGGCTGACTGTATTTTGACTGATTCCACCCCCACAAGCTGTAATAATTAACGTCGTGAGTATAGCTAGGAAAAAGAGCTTAAAGGTTTGACTTGTCCATTGAATAGGCAATCTCATCATTAATATCAATAAAAGTAAATTTGGAACTAAAACTGCACAGAAAATGAGCCGATGACCGTAAAAGGATCACCAGGTTCAATTCCGTTGTTTCTACCGCCCAGAGATGACTGAAAATATTCCACATCGAAAAGATTTTTGAAATTAATCGCAAATCGGTAGTTGTTTCGCCGATAAAAGACGGCAGCATTAGTGAGAAAGTAACTGCCTAACCTAAATGTATTCGCTAAGTCACCTTCTCGATCACCAACATAGTTGAATCCAATTCCTAACCCCAAGCCTTGCAAATTCCCACTTTGAATAGTGTAGTTTGTCCATAAACCGGCACTATGTTGCGGAACATTAAATAAGCGATTGCCAATTGCTATTCTGTTATCTTTAGTAGTTTCAGCATTAGTGTAGCTATAGGAAGCAATCACATTCCATCCTGGTAAAATGTCTCCTGCCACATCGACTTCAATTCCTCGGCTGCGTTGTTCCCCGGTGGCGATTAAAAAGTTAGGAAAATCTGGGTCAGCTGTAGGAACATTCTGTTTAGTCGTATCGAAATATGCCAAATTACCGAATAACCTACCTTCCAAAAGTTCTGCCTTCAGACCGAATTCATAGCCCTGACCAGTTTGTGGTTTGAGTGGATTGCCACTGATTGTAGCACCTGAGTTGGGAGTAAAGGACTGTGAATAGTTGGCATAAATACCAAGTTCTGGAGTGGTTTGATAAACAATGCCTATTTGTGGGGTAAAAGCATCATCATTTTGAGTGGTTTCTGAACTCAATGGATTAACATCTGTAGGATTATCTTTTCTTGTTTGTTCTACATTGTCATAACGCAAACCTGCAACCAATTTTAAATTATCAAATAGTGAAATTTGGTCTTGAAAATAGATTCCTAACCTATTTGATTCTGTGAGGTAATCAGCAACTACAGGTACATTATTAGGTCTGGAGGAAACTCCGTAAACTGGATCAAAAATGTTAAGTGGAAAAAATGGAGGGACACTAAATTGTGCAAGAAAGTTGTCTTTTTGACGATTCCAATCAATTCCAAACAAAATTTTGTGATTAATTGTACCTGTAGTAAACTCACCGAGTATATTCGTCTGTAGAGAATAAGTTTGAATATCTATATCGTATTTGGCGAAACTGCGTTGCAAAATGCCAGTTACTTCGTTAAACGCAACAGGAAAATAAAAATCTGAGACAAAATCTTGTTTAATGTATCGAAAAGTATTCCTCAGTTTCCAGTTATCATTAAAACGATGTTCTAGGTTGTACCCAATATTGAAAAGGTTCTGTTCACTTTGATCGTCTGGTTCGTTGGTGATGCGATCGCGAGGAACATTGACCACGCCATCACCGAAAGCGACTAAACCAAAATCCATCGGTCGTCGTTCGTTAGTGTATTCTAAACTGGTAGTGATATCAGTGCGATCGCCAAGTTTCCAAGCAATAGTCGGCGCAATAAAGAAACGCTCATTAGCTTGGTCAAAACCGCGAAAACCATCATCTTTTGTATATAAAGTATTCAATCTGTAAAGCAGGTTGCCACTGGGAGTTAAAGGACCCGAAATATCAAGACGGGGGCGAACAAAATTCCGGTTTCCTAGCTGAAACTCTGCGGCATAAAAAGGTTCAGATAAGGGTTTTTTGCTAACTGCGTTAATCAATCCACCTGGATCAATATCTCCATAGAGGATAGAAGCTGGTCCCTTGAGAACTTCAATACTTTCCAGATTTGTAATTTCTGGAAGAACTTGAAAACTTCCATATTGTCGGAAACCATCTCGTAAAATCGGTGCATTTCTGAAGCCACGAATTGTAAAATTAGGGAAGATTCCAGCAAAATTATCGGAAGTAACACCACTGACGTTGCGGAGGGCTTCATCTAGGCGAGTGACTTGCTGATCTTCTATTACTTGTCGAGGAACCACCTGAATAGAAGCTGGAACATCTCGAATGGGGGTATCAGTTCGTGTAGCAGATGAGGCATTTAGGAGTACATAACTCTCATATTGTTCACCTGTAACGACTAATTCAATTGATTCATCTTCTTCAGCCAATGGTTGGCTGGGTTCTATTTGACTTTCTGGTTGTGCTTCTGCTGACTCTGGTTGTGCAGATACAGTTGCAAAACTCAAAATCAAACCTTCGTTGCTATCAAATAACTCAACTGTGGGCAATCCTGTTTTACCTGTGACTATTACCCGAATTGTATTGGCATCAAAATTCGTAACTGTGATCTCAGTCAGATTCTCATCTGGGTTTTCAGAAGTGAATGTAAAGGCATCGCCACTGGGTAAACGTAATTGAGCGTTGGGAATATCAGCGATAAACTGATTATCGACGCTGCGATTTGTGATTTGTAACTGTTCTCCTTGAGTAGTTTGTAAAATCACCTCCACACCTTGGTCAATGGAATTAGCTGTCACTCCTGTCACTTGGATCAGTTCTGCTGGCGACTGTACTAATAATTGAGTGTTGGTAATGGGCAATTTGGCTTTTCGGAGCATCCGAGGATGACTCTGTAAATTTGCCTGATTACCTTGTAATTGCGCCTTTGTTTGTGGTGTCGCCTGTACAGGTTGAATGCCAATAGCACTCAAGTATCCAGATATACTGACTAAACACCACAATCGCAGACTACCTGACAGCCACCAACGTTTCATAATTACTCCTGATACACCCGCTTGGAGAGGTTGAATGAATTAATTTACTTTGCAGTCATGAATTTTTAATCTCCGTTCAATCCAGCTTTTGAGACAGAAACTGGATTGCTGCAAATATTTCTAATTCAATGAAGCTGAGTATAGAGAATAACTCTCAACTAAGTCAACTCAAAAAGGGCATCATGATCCCAAAAAGGACTTTGTGCCTGGTGTCATACTCCACACACTCCCTTTCGGTTCAGACGTAGCGCTTGTTTTTGATTTTGCTAAACATTGGCTGGGAAGGATACCAAACTTGCGCTTGAAGACAGCAGCAAAGTGTCCCAGGTTGGAATAACCAATTTTGTTGGCAACCTCAGCTACAGTGGTGTTACCTTGACACAATAGTTGCTGTGCCAAATTCATCCGTTTATCTGTTAAGTAACTCAATACAGTTGTGCCAAACAGTTCAGGAAATCCGCGTTTGAGAGTGCGATCGCTTACTCCGACTATTTGTGCTAATTCTAACAATGAGGGTGGACTCTCCAAACGTGCCAATAAAATTTCCTTAGCGTGATGAATCCGGTTGATAGTCTCTGGCTTCAGTCGTGGTGACTCTGGCAGTTGATCCTGTTCCGCCAAGATGGGAAATAACTGCAACCTGATCAGTTCCAACACCTTGGTTTGTAAGTACATTCGCTTCATTGTTTCCCGGTAGGGACAGCTGATGATTTGCTGTACTACACCTTGTATAGCAGTAGTAATTTCAGGGTAAAGCAATGCCTGCCAGTCGTTCTCCTTGGTTAAAAAACGCAATAGCTGGGGAATTTCTCCTGTTTCATCTGGAAAAAAAGTTGCCAGCAAGTCAGGGGAAATATGAACCTCAAGACCCAGGTATCGGGATTTGGTAAAATTGAGATTCATTTTGGGTTGAACACCGCTACCAGAGATACAGGTATATCCTCCCCCTAACTGCCCTCCATGCTGAGTGGTGATTTTACCAGCCAGAAGGAAGGAGAAATGCAATGAATGATGCCACTCTGGAATTTGAAATAACACATTATCGTGATATTCATTGTCCAAAATTGAAAGCCACAGATGAGGATATACTTCGATTGTCTGCACATAGCCTGTACCTATTTGTCTGGGAATTTCCTGGATAATTCCCAATGAATTTAATCCCGGTTTGGGTGGATTGTTTTGGTTCGCTTCTGCCCAAAATTCTTGGTAGTCTGTGATCTTCAGCTTAATAGTCATAAATCTTAGCTATCAAAGTAAAATTACTGAGAAGAAATATCAATAATTTTAGCCTAATGCTGAAGACTATCACGAGATTAAGAATCCCGGTGTTGATAGGCGCGTATCGCTAAAGTACTGAACACCGCAGTCAGGACAAAGCTCCACAACAAGGTGGCAATCACTGGACTGGCTACTGAACCACCTGAAGACAAACCACGGAGTGCTTGAGCTGCTGAAGATACCGGGTTAATTTCGACAAAACCTTGAATCCATTCGGGAAAGCCTTCTTTTGGTACATACCCAATACTCAGAAACGTTAACGGCAATATCCAGGGGATCATTGCGGCTTGAATTGCTTCTGCTGACTTGACCTTGACAGCAATAAATACTGCTAACCATCCAAAAGACAAAGTAAAGACCACAGGCAGAATCAGAAAGCTGATTATAGACAGAAAATTAGTTTGAAAACGGAAGCCCAGCAGATATCCAATTAAGGTGGTAATTCCTACCTGTATCAGTAAACGACCAGCACTACTGAGGATGCGCCCAGTTAGCACCGCAGACCTAGCGATGGGCATTGTCCGCAATCGTGTATCCATGCCGCTTTGCAGGTCGCTGTATAATGCATTTCCAGTGTTAACGACGCTAAAAAGCAAGCCCTGAACTATGTTAAACGGCAGAACGAACTGAGCATAGTCTGCATAGCTACCATTAGGCATGACTACCTTGGTAAAGCTAGCAGTGAAGACGAGCAAGAGAAACACGGGAAATGCCGTTGCACCAAAGATGATAGCTGGGTTTCTCAGGTCGAGAAGTAAGTTACGGCGAGCGATTATGGTAATTTCTGTGAGTGTGCGAAAAAAGTTACCTTCCTGATGGTCTGCTACTAATTCAGCTACAGTTGATAGAGGTCTAGTCATTGCGATCGCCTCTGATTAAGTTGAATAGAGACAAACACAAATATCAGCAGTAATCCCAGTAACCAAGTCAGTGACCAAAACAGTGGATTTAATAACTCACCGCCACTAACTAATACCCGCAGTGCTTCAGCGGTGTAGCTTACAGGCTGATGGAGAACTATTGGCTGGAGCCATTGGGGGAAATTTTCGGCAGGGCTAAAACCTGTGCTGAGTAGAAGTAATGGGGCGTAAGGAACAATACTTAGTGACTGTACTAAATCTGGCTGTTTTAATGCTAAAGCCAGGACAGCATAACCAGCGATAGTCGTGGTTGTAAATAGCAACGTCAAGACTAAAAAACCGATTGCAGATAAAAAACCTGCCTGAAACCGGAAACCGTAGAGATGGGCGAAGCTGACTAGAATTGTGATACTAATCAACGCCCGGACGAGGTAAGCAATTAACAGTCCCCCGAAGGTAGCTAACGGTGAAATTGGCATTGCTCGGCAACGTTGAAACATCCCTGACTGCATATCGTAAGAGAGGTTAGCGGCTGCTCCCATTGCTGTAAAAAACATGGCTTGGAGGGTAATAATGGGAAGCAAGTATTGAATATAATTAATTTCTTGCGTTGCCATTAACTTCTCAAAGGTGATCAGAAATCCACTCAGAAAAATGATGGGGATCAGGACTACAGATACTGCAACTGTGGGAAATCGGCTCAACAAGATCAGATTTCGTTGACCAATAATTAAACTATCGGCAAATGCCCTTCTAATGCCTAACTCTTGGCGAGTTGTGACTAATTTTTTGGCTCTTGCGTGTATCTCATCGGTATTCATTTACTTACATTCACAAGGAGATTCAAGAGGATTTTTCTGATTCGTCTGTGGTGTGACCAGTCAAGGCAAAAAACACATCATCTAGACTGGGGCGACGTAGAGAAATGTCGGTGAGGGTGACACCAACTGCTTCCACACGTCGGATGACCTCAGATAAAGTTTGTACGCCGTGGGGGGCGGGAAGAGTTAGAGTACTTTTACCAGTGATTTCACCGAGGCCGGCTAGGGATTCCCGGACTTTTTGCTCATCATCAGGAAAAGCAAGTTGCAATTTACAAAAGGTTTCCCCAACTCGGTTTTTGAGTTCGTCGGCTGTACCTTGAGCGATCGCTTGTCCACGATCTATGACTACAATCCAGTCAGCTAACTCATCGGCTTCTTCTAGATACTGGGTGGTCAGGAGAATTGTCATTCCTTGTTCCCGTAATGTTCTGACCATATTCCATACTTGGTGACGGCTGCGAGGGTCAAGACCAGTTGTAGGTTCATCAAGAAATAATACTAATGGCTCAGTGATAATGCTGACTGCCAAATCTAGCCGCCTTCGCATCCCACCAGATAATTCCTTCACGCGCAGATTTACTGCTTCCTTTAAATCAAATTGCTCTAGTAATTCCGTTGCTCTGCGTGCAGTTCGAGCCTTCGATAGCCGCAACAGTCGCCCGAAAAATACTAAATTTTCTCTAGTGGTGAGTTGTTCATCTACAGCCGCAAATTGTCCAGTGAGTCCAATTAATGACCGGACTGCCGCTGGTTGCTTCAGGACATCATAACCTGCGATCGCAGCGCTACCTTGATCTGGTTTGATTAAAGTCGTGAGGCAATTAATAGTTGTAGTTTTGCCTGCGCCGTTTGGTCCGAGTATACCCAGCACTGATCCAGTGGGTGCGGAGAAGTTAATTCCTCGCAATACTTCTTTTTTGCCAAAATACTTTCTCAGGTTTTTGACCTGCACCATCATATCGGTCATGGGAGTTATTTATATTCCTTGTGGAAAGACTCCCAGTCATCTAGGAGTTCTTTTTTTACTCACAAATTATTGAGAGTAATTATTAATATGAACTTTTACAATAACAAACAATCATTACATCTGCAATTGCTATTGTGGGTTCTGTAGATTCAGTGAAATTAATGGTTAATTTCTTTCAGCTTTAACTGTTTTATTCCTGTGGTACGAAGCACAAATCACGGCTCCAGGTTTTCATGCTTATGGAGCAACACTTGTGGGTATTCCAGTTTTAGCGGAATCTTTCTGAAAATTTGCGAGAGCGATATCTGCGGCGGGCTACGCCATCGCTCTCCAAATCGCGCAGCCTTAAACCTACGTTGCTACTCACGCCCCTAATAGCCGCGCCACAATCTCGTTGCAATACCTAATTCACTGCATAGATTTCGTAAATTACGCCGCCTTCACCAGTGCGTCCTTTGCCGATTGTGATGATATTATTCAGCCATGCGTACCGCTCATCACCTGTCTCGAATACAGGATTAGTCCTGAAATAGTATCGCTCCTCTGCGCCTTTGGGATCGTCCGGCTTTAAATAATCCACCGCATACTCAAAGTTTTCTGGGCTGGCGATCATCCGTCCGCCATAAGTCATGAGAATGGTCGCTCCGTCATCAGTCTTGAGACATAGACGAACGTCGATCGCGCCGGACCCGTCAGCCCTGATTCTAGACCAATCGCCACCGGACATAGGGATAACCTCACCTCGGAGTTTCGCTCCCTCGAAATTTCCAGACTTGGACATAAAGATCATGCGGTGGCCATCGGGGCCTTGTCCGACATCCATCGGCGGTTGAATCTGTATTCTTAACTCGAACAAGAATTCGGTCTTCAGCTCGGACATCGGTATCTCCTTGGTGTGTATTGCTTCTGGTTGCGGGCTTAACCTAAATATTTACCCTGAGTATCAAGCCGCCATCAACAGCCCCATTATATACAGGTGTTGGTCATAAAACTCAAACTAGAAAGCAGTATTATAGGACTTACGCACTGTACAAAATGACTATCATGTGTAGCAACGAAAATCCCTGATTTCAGGCTATTGGCTAATAGCTTTAGCTCACTAGCGATCGCTAGCTAACGGTGAAAAAATCAAACTTGAATGCCTGAAAATCCATACACATATTTAATTACTTCTGTCAATGCGTAAGTCCGATATTATATGGAGGCAGCGAAGATGCTAGTTTCTCCCCAGAGTAGTTTTTTTTCACTACACGAGTGGGTGCAGTGTTTGAACACTAAGTTTTCCAAAAGTCTGCGGATCAGCTTAGACTGCTGCGAGTGCGGCCTCCTGAAAGCTTTGATATCTTAGCGGAGAAACATTTAACTCCGATCTCCACTCGGCTAGCGGCTTTTCCCAAGCCTCTTCCCACTTCTGCCCCAGAAAGGGTTTTGCTTTATACCCTGCATGATAGCCCTGCTGAATCACAAGTATAATCGGGTTCAAGTAATCGCTCTGCGTCTTGATCAGATTCAGGATCGCTCCGGCAATCAGTATTACTGCCAGCGGATCGCGGTTGTTTGCAAATTGAAATCCTGCAAGCCCAATTCCCCCAAAATCAGTCAGGCCATATCCTGAAACTGTATGCCAAATATCATGGGTTTGTCGCATCCGCTGAACGTAATAGCTCTGGTCATCTTTAACCTCGACTTCGGGAAAAAAATCTTGCTGATAGTTTACGGCTCGCAGGTTAGAGGCATAGGTAAAGCCTAACGAATCTTCAGGCAGCTGGAGTAATTCTTGTAGATCGGGAGTTGGTCCAATATATCGTTCTTCAAAAAGTTGCGCGATTTCAGGGTGAGACTTGAGATAGGTAATCTGGGAAGTAAGAACTTCCTGCTTGGCTAACGCATTCTCAACATCAAAAATTTCCTGGATACCTACTCCGACATCGATAAATGAAAGGAAAGCTTGCAGAGCTTTCAGAAGTTCTGGTGTAACCGTCATGTCAGCATCGATTGCATGGACGGGGCGAACTCCAGTGGAGGGAGGATTTGACATCGGGAAACCTTAGATAATCAAATTTACACAATGAATTATAAGTAAGTTGACCTGAAAAAATCAACATAAGTTACGAAATGTAAAATCAATAAATACATTGAGAATAAGTCATTTCACTGATTTCATCAAACTACAGATAGGATGATGGTGGGTTACGGACTATCGTCATAACCTACCCGAAAAATTGGGGATTTTATTCCTTAGAAGTCCCTTACATTTAGTGCTAGTGCTGCGTTCTCGGTTGATATTAATAATCAAGAACAATTAGTTGTAGTTTGTGAGGTAGAGCGTCAATATTTGCAAAATCTAGATGGTGATGCGATCGCCAAAAATATTTTAAAAGCAGGTGAGTTCATGAATAAATCAGGGTTTTGGGCTTTGCGATCAGTGAAGCTTAAGCCTTCGGTTCCAAAGTATCCAACAGATATTCTGACGGCATCCCAGTTAATACTAATCCAAGATGTGTGACTGTGATGAATCGCTGCTTCTGTTCCCGAAACAACACATAAATGAAATACCAAGACTCTTTCTCTTGCTTTCTACGATATTTTATTTCCCAGTAAACTGCCAAATTAAAGCGACAGAAACCTTTTCTTTGTGTGAGATTCACCTAATGTTTTGACCATGCTTGTCGCCCCCTCAACAAAATCGCATTACTCCCAGAGGTGATAACGTCGAATATCCGGTGGTGTAGCAGTTAATCCTTCTAGTTGGGCTACAGCTGCTTGCATATGGGCTGAAGCTAAATGATTATCTAATGCTTCCCCAGATTCCCACTCTTCTACAAAAGTAAAGTCAGTTGGATCAGATTGATTTTGTAAAAGTTCATATTTAATAACACCTGTCTCTTTTCTAGTTGGTTCAAGCAATCCCAATAATAAAACTTTCAGTTCTTCTACTTTATTTGGTAAAGCCACAACACGAGCTACAACATGAATAGTTTGGTTAGTCATTGGTCAACGCTCATTAATTAGGGTTTGCTGACAAAGGAATAAAAAAGCAAGGGAAGGATTAATTAGCTATTCAAGCAAGGGAGGAGATAAGTTTTTGTTGTTTAGAATTAGCCCAGGTATTATTTATTTTTACTCATAACAAAAATGAAAAAAGGCATGATTTAAAAAAATCGCCGCATAAATCTTTGCTTACTCTACGAGAAGAGCAAATAAATTTTGAGATCACGGTTACATTCAGTCAACTAATTTTACTTAATTTCCGTAAGAAGATTATTTATTGGGTAATACGTCTAGCCTACTGGCGACTACCATGTAGCGAAAGATGTACTCTAATAACTCTATATAATTACGAGATGCTTCTCCTGAAGCAGCCCAAACTGTAATACC
The DNA here is from genome assembly GCF_963896525.1 of Nodularia sp. LEGE 04288. Lineage (NCBI taxonomy): Bacteria > Bacillati > Cyanobacteriota > Cyanophyceae > Nostocales > Nodulariaceae > Nodularia > Nodularia sp. LEGE 04288. Next base: position 103,485 of record NZ_CAWQOY010000105.1, on the reverse strand, counting down.
ATGATCACGAATTAGTAATGCTGGTATTTGCGGTGGAGTTACGGCAAAACGTTTTTCAATATCAGCAGCAATCTGGGAAACTTCCAGATGATTGGTAAAAATTGGCATTACACAACAGGGGTTTTCTTGCCAAACTCCCAAACCTTTGAGCATTTCTAGTGGTGGTAAAGGTAAACTATCCCCTGCAACCAGGCGAGAAACCAAATTGCCCTCAATTGAATGTATATGATAACAAACTTGTGATTCTGGAAACAGACGGTAAATTAGCTGATGAATAGACGTTTCAGCTGAAGGCTGCAAATTAGATGCTGATGCTTCTAATTTGCCATCTGGAGCTATGCGAACAAAATCGCTTAGTAATAACTCACCCTTAGATTTACCACTGGCTGTAATCCAGAAGCTACCATCCGGTAAACGAGCTGAGAGGTTACCGGCAGTTCCTAGCATCCAACCTTGTTGGTAAAAATAACGGGCAGTTACAATTAGTTGCAAACGAGGATCTGCTGTTGTGGGGCTGGTCATAGGTTTAACTCCACAATTTCGCTAAATGATCGCGTATTTCTAAAAAATTATTCCAGCGAATATAGACTTTTTGGTGTTCATCTAAATATTCTGCTAAGGGAGAGCGTGCAAATACAACAGCTGCTTGCAATCCCATATTTAAGTCGGTAATAGAGTCACCGATCGCTATCTTCTCATCAGCTGGGTACTTATCCATCACCTGCACCTTGGCGATTAGTTCTGTATCTATCCGCTTCATCTGTTCTCCTGCCAAGCTTAGTATTCCCTATTCCCTGTTTTTTTTCATCTTTCTATGGGTTGGCGAATACGAATTTGTGTCCCTGTATATTGGGGTGTCCAACCTTCTGTGGTAATGAAATAGCGTACTGCTTTCACCCGTTTTGCTGGAGTAAGATAAAACCAATGTTCAGTTCCGGCTGGGACGTTAATATATTCTTCTGGTTGTACTGTCAGTTCTGCTTGACTACCATCAGGACGTACCAAGCCAAAAATCGCTTCTCCATCAATGACGTAGCGGACTTCATCATCTGCATGTGTATGAATTTGGTCAAACTTTGCCATTAACATATCAAGATTGGGAATCCCTTGATGAAGCACAACTAAATCACGAGTTTTATAGCCTGCTGTCTGTTGTAGTTGCTCAAAATAACTATCTAAAGCTTTGAGGACTTGTTCCTTTTCATCTTCGTTGAGGCTATCCTGTGCCAATAATCGTTTGAGTTCGCGGTTATCTGCAACAGTCCAGCGATTAAGTTGAATATTAAGGGGGGCTAACTCCTGGGAAATGTTAATTAAATCAGTGTGGAAAGTACCATCTTCTAGTTTGAGAATTGCCATTTTTGAACTCCAAAAAATCATTAATATCTTGAAGAATTGTTCTATGTAGTTAATTCATATTGCAATCAGCAACGCCGATTATTGAAGTTGTTTTTGCTGTTAAGTGATTAGTCAAGATAATTTTATATTCTTCACTCTAATAAATCAACGGAATTATCCGCTTCGTTTGCTGACAATAATTTGTCCATTGTTGACCAAACTCTTGCTGGAGTAAGTTTTCTTCATCATAAATCCGCCATGCCAGCAACAACGTCATTACCCCAGTTATTACTAAACCCGCAATTGAAAGGTAGATGAGTGAAACTCCTAAAATCCAAAGAATCAAACCCAGATAACGAGGGTGGCGTATATAGCTAAATGGTCCATCTGTAACTAATTTATGGTCTTCTTGAAGTGTCAAATTGAAACTATATTGTTGACCGAGGTGTATTGGACCCCAAAAGGAGAAAATTACACCAATAGTAAAAATTACTAGCCCAACATATCTTAAATAATTTTCAGCTTTAATTTGCCATAGGTTGTAATGATCGCAGTATGGCAAGAAGCTAAACATGATCACGTAAAGAAGGATGCTCAACCATAACATGACTTTTTGGCGATTGACCAGTTTATCTTTAACTCCGTCACTCAAAGTATTTTTAGGCATAAACCAGGCATAAACGATACTCATAAAAATTGCAACCAATAAGAAAATAACTCTAACTGGATTTGCAAAAAATTCTGTCAAGTCATCAATACCCCAACCTAAAAGCGGTATATCAATCAACAAAAAACCATAGATTAGTAAGCTAAAAATAGCTTTAGATATGCTCAAAAATTGGTTATAAATCATCATCCAACTCCTGAATATCGCTAGAAGTCCCTAATACCATTACACAACTTATTATATTAGGAATCATCAATGATATTTGAAAAATTTTAAGTAGTGTAGGCAATGCCCAAACCAAGTAATATTTCAAATATCAAATATTAGTCCTATACTATTAACTTACTTCCGAACTAGCTTGGGTACTTTTTTGAGCCAAGACGTAGCGCCTTCCCATTTATGAGGTCCATTAAGCCTGAATTGTGTGGCCATCATTGGACCGGCGAAAATCTCCTTCAAAATTTTCCAGTTTTCCCAAACTTTAGGCAGGGCGTTAATTTCCTTGGCGATGTCATCCATGTAGTCAAAAGCTGAAACGCGCAAGCTGCGGTATGCACTGTCAAGCCAGCCTTCTTCCTGATGTTTTCTGTGGGCTTGGATTTGCTCTTCCATTGCTGCTTTTGATGGTAAATCAACTTCACCAGAAATGACTTTAGAAAACCAACGTGCTTGCAGTTCAGAGGTGGGAAATATTACGTTTCCGTAAACAAATCCAATAAAGCCAAAGTTGGGTAATTCCGGGGGAAATACCATCTTATAAAGATTTAAGTTTTTTTGATGGTCTTCACCTAAATATTCTTTCATAAAAGGAATATTAACTTGGTAGCCTGTGGCATACACAACGATATCTACTAATTCGCTGCTGCCATCTTCAAATACAACTTTATTTTCTTCAAAATGTGCAATATTTGGTTTTGTTTTGATTGCTCCCAGCCGGATGCGGTTTAAGGCATCTTCGTTAAAAACAGGGCCAGATTTCTCAGGACCAACATTTGGCTTAACACCACAAGCCTGGTGATCTAACATAATCGGGTAAAACTTTTTAATGTGAACCAAAGATAAAATTTGGTGACGGAAAGGGATATGTTTATTCAGGCGAGTAACGATAAAATCGAAGGGTATTCTTTCGCAGTATCTGGGAAGTAACCAACGATTTTTACGGTAACTCCAAATTGCTTTATTAGAGCTATAAGATGCCGTGACTGCAATATCAACTCCGCTTGGTCCATTGCCAACAATTAGAACATTTTTTCCTGCAAAAATTGAAGGCTCTTTATAATCTTTGGAATGCATGATCATTCCTTGAAATTTTTCTTCGCCAGGAAAATTTGGCAATCTTGCATCATTATAAATACCGCTACAAACAGCGATCGCATCAAACTTGAAGGTAGATTGACCTTCAGCTATTCTGACGGTAACCTCCCAATAATCATCCTTTCTGCAAACTTTATCTACTGCTGTATTGAATTTGATATGTTTCCTAATATCAAAGTGGTCTACGTAGTCATTGAGATATTGAAGAACTTCTGTATGGTGAGGAAACTCACTGCTCTCCATCGACATAGGATAATCGGAGAAAACACTAACATACTTTGAATGTTGAAAGTGAACCGTACTAAAAGCTCGTCCGCTAGTATTTTTAAAGACCCAAACACCACCAACTTGATCGCTGCTTTCAAAAACAGTAGGTTCGTGACCATCTTCAACAAGACATTTTGCTGTAGCAATACCACTAGCACCAGCACCAATGACAGCAACTTTACATTTACGAGTAGATTGTGGGGAAGATTTTAGTAAGTTCATAAAATAATCTCAGTATTTTTTGAAAAAAGGGGAATAAGGAATAGAGAATCAGCTTCTTATCTCTCCATGAGACTTTATCTCTGATTCACTAACTAAACTTAAAGTGTAAAGAAACCATCTTCTAACATTTCCTGCAAACTTAAATTGAAGGCAGTACAAATAAGTTCTAAGTCTTCTTGGGTGTGGGCTGCGCTCAACATTAAGGTGTGGAGTTCGGGCATATAAATGCCGTGTTTACGCATATAATATGCTAAAGCAAGATTGACTTTAAAATTACTACCAGATTGCTTTTCTCGGAAGTATGTAGCAGATTTGTGACTAAATGTCAAAGAAAAAATGGACCGATTTGCTTTTACTTGGATTGGTACACCGTGAGAGCGACCAATTTCTAGGAGTTTTTGTCCAAGCCAATTAGTGTTATTGTCAAGTTTTACATATATTTCCGGATGTTCTTTGAGATAAGTTAATGCAGCTGTTCCGGCAAGACAAGTTATTGAGTTTCCACTCATCGTGCCGCCAACAAAGGCTTTCTTTTCATAGTCACAGAAGGGGTCTTGAGAACTTTTACCAATGTCAATCAGTTTCTTTTTACCAACCACTGCACCACAGGGAAGTCCTCCTCCAATTACTTTACCTAAACAGGTCAAATCAGGGATAATTCCTGCAAGGTTTTGTACGCCGCCATAAGCTACCCGAAATCCCGAAACAACTTCATCAAAAATTAGAGGAATGTCTAACTCTGTACATATTGCTCTCAGTTTTGTGAGAAAATCAACGTCGTAACTAGCTAGTAATGAAGGCATTGGTTCGCAAATAACACAGGCTAGTTCAGATGCTTCTGAGCGCAATCGCTCCAAACCTTCAATATAACCGTATTGCAAAACCAGAGTATTTTTGACTGTCGCACTGTCAGTTCCTTGAGTTCCGGCAATCGGCTGAGGATCGAACTTTTCACCTGTAAAGCGGAACCAGGAACTAACCATTCCTTGGTCTGAAAATCCGTGATAGTGTCCCTCAAACTTCGCGACTCGATCTTTCTTTCTATAAGCCCGGCACAGACGCATTGCTTGTAAAATGGATTCTGTTCCTGAGTTGGAAAGAATTGCTTTCTCAGCACCTGGTAAAGCCTCAACAAGTATTTCGGCTAGTGTTAATTCCGCTTCATGCCCAATTGCGTTGACAAATCCGTTGGCAATAGCTTCAGAAATTGCTTGGTTAATGACAGGATGGGCGTAGCCTAAGAGATGAGGACCGTAACCGCATGATATGTCTACGAAAACATTACCATCAAGGTCTTCAATTTTGCTTTTATCAGCCTTTTTGACAAATACTGGATAAGTGCTGGGGAAAAAATATCGATTAATGTGAGTAGGTGCGACTAAGGAATTGTTGGCGCGATCGCGCATTGCTAAAGAGGAAGGAGCCGTTTTTTGAAAATAAGCATCGAAAGTTTCTTTGACTTCTGGATTCATATAAGGAGAATAACGGTCTGTAAACTTACGCGCATTCTCCCAAATATCAATATTTGGATCTATTTGACTCGCAAAGCCTTCACAAGATAAAAATACCAACTCAACTTTTGTAAAATTAGTTGTGTACCGTGCGCGATACTTACGCAATATCTTGCTAACATCTTGGAAATAACTAACTGTTGACCATTGAGTTGTACTGATATCAAAGTGATATTGCAAAACGCTTTGAATTTCTTCCGCGTACTGACTCAAATTTTGACTAATGTAGTCTTTATCTGTGACAAAGTGCTGAGTAAAACGCTCTACAGCTACATCCCATTCCTTACGAGTACAAGCGTAGTAAAAAGATGATAACCCCCATTTTTCATCTTCGCTAAGTTGAACAGTAATGCCATAGTCTAGAAGGATAATCGAGCCATCTTTTGTAAAAAAGATATTTCCAGGATGGGGGTCTCCATGACATAACCCATGCATATAAAGCATAGTATAAATAGTATCTTGGAAACGTTGAGCAAGAAGATTGCGTTTTAATTCAACTTTATGAACATCTTTTCCTGGGATTCCTTCCATGAACTCCATAAACAATAAGTTAGAAGTAGAAAGGTCTTTAATAATCGCAGGAACCTTAACATAAGGGTGATTTTTAAAGTTGTTATATACTTCTTCCTGCTTTTGAGCCTCCTGCTTCATGTCTGCTTGAATAATCAGCAAATTTCTTAATTCTTGCAGACGCTTTGGTAAACCTAGTTCTCGTACAGATGTAACTAAAAAATCAAGGATGGCAACAAAGAACTGGATAATATCCAGATTTTGTTTCAGTTGATTACGAACATTTTTCTTAACAACTTTGACAGCGACTTTTTGACCAGTTAACAAGGTGGCGCTATGGACTTGAGCAATCGAACCACTAGCTAGTGGCTGAAAGGAAAATTCACTAAAAACGTTTTCAAATGCCAGAGGCAAATCTTTGGTAATAATTTTCCTTGTATCAGCTTCAGACATAGAAGGTACATTATCTTGCAGTTCTCGCAATATTTGTACCCAATTTTCTGGAATCAAATCGGAACGTGTTGCTAAGATTTGTCCAATTTTGATGTAGACTGGTCCCATCTGGAGGAAATACCGATAAATCCATTGCCCTTGTTTTAAGATGCGCTCTTCTTTATTTTTACCTATAGTAGTCAGAAAATATCCACAGAGGTAAATGAAAGTTAAGCCAATAAACCTGAAAAGTTGCAACAACATTAACTGTTTAACCTCTTGTTAATTAATGATTTGCTATTTTAAAGAGAAGATGAGGAGGTAAAGGGAAGCAATACTCCTCTGATTAGCTCTTAATTAATAGATAAATGAATAGGCGCAAAAAGACATACCTGCACTACCAACCCAACCGGCAATCCGATCTCCCCGCTTAATCTGTCCGGCTGCGATCGCTGACGCTATACCTGTGGGTACAGAAGCAGAGACGAGATTTCCATAAGTTGGATAAATATGCCAAAGGAGATGTTTGAGGTTTAATGCTTCGGCAACTTTGTCCCATTCTCTTTTTGACGATGCATGGGGGAAAATTGCCCGAATCTCCTCAATCGGAGCTTTTAAGCATTTAAAGATATTGATGAACTCCGGAAATGCATTGGCGTGCAACTCAACTCCAAAAGAGGTAAATTTGTTAATGCCATTTAAACCAATACGCTGAGAAGGTGTGCAATAACCTTCGTATCCATCTAAAGGTACGTTGCACAAATCTGCCAGGTCTGGACGAGATTTAAAGTGAAATTCCCATTCTCGATCTGGATCGCAGGAAAGAATTGTTGCTGTCGCTGCTTCTCCCAAAGTATAAGCCGGAAAAGACCATTCAATAGCTTCAACATTGGGCAGTTGGAAAACAGTCGGAAAAACTGGTCCACCGAAACGCATATTGCATTCGGCGTTAACGATCAAAGCTCGTTTGTAACGACCCGTTTGAAGTAGTGAGTGGACTATGTTCAGTGTACGAGTCCAACTCATGCAAGCATCGAGGATATCAAAACACTCTGCTTTTTGCAATCCCAGACTAGCTGCAATGTGGTAGGCTGCTGCTGGTTCTATAAATCCTCGACCAATACCTGTATAGACCAGTAAATCTATGTCATCTTTATCGCAGTTTGCCTCCGTAATTGCTTCTTGAAAAGCACGAGCTACTAAATCAATTGGCCTTTCGTCTTTGTCTAACCAATGACGGGTATCTGAACCTGAATAGCGAAGGAAAAAATTGATTTTACTTAAAGCTGCCTTTAAATCTCCTGTAAAGGTTGGTTTGCTATATTCCTCAATCAATGCCAAAATATCATCATTTGTCAGTTTTTTGGTCGGCAAAGCCGCCTTGATTGCTTCAATTTTCATGTGATTTTATGGAAAGAAGACAAAAATTGTTTTCGGTTGTTCATTGGAAGCTATAGTTTTGCTGAATAACTTCCTTAGCATTGCTCAGGGTTAAAGGATTTATCGAAGCCAGTTATGATGCTACTTTAGCGACAGAAACAACATTTTGAGGTTGAGAAATTTGTTTGGCTAATGCATCAATCGATGGAAAATCCCACAACCAATCAGGAACAATTGAATAGCCAAGCCAAGTCTCTAAATCTCCATGTAAATTCATACTATCTAAGGAACTAAGACCATAATGAGTAAGAGATTCATTGGGGTCTATTTCTTTTATATCTAAGTTTCTCTCTTTGGCAATCCACGAAATCAGCCAATCTTGAATACCTAGCTTGATGATGTTGGATAAGTTATTTTGCATGGGAGATTTACCTTCATTTATTATTTGTTTGTGTAACTGCTCTTTCCACTCTTGTACGACATTTAATTGGTTGTTTAAAAATTGAGTACGACAAGCCTGACGTTGAATTTTGCCACTGGAGGTTTTAGGAATGTTACCTGTTCTTAGCAGTAATACAGCGTATACCTCTAGTTCGTGTTCTTTGGATACTGCTTTGCGTATGGCTTGAATTACTTGATCAGCGTCTAACTTACGCAGGTAACTACGCTGAATTTCACAAGCAATCACAAGTCTTTCTTGCTCATTCTCATCAATGCTAAAGACAGCGCTATATCCTGAACGTAGGCTGGGGTGACTTTCTTCAACTGTTAGCTCGATATCCTGAGGATAGTGATTGCTACCTCGGATGACTATCAAATCTTTAATTCGACCTGTGATAAATAACTCGCCATCTTTGACAAAACCCAAATCACCTGTTCGCAAGAAGGGTCCCTCGCCATTATCAGTTAGATAAGCTTCAAATGTGCGCTGAGTTTCTTCAAGTCGTCCCCAATATCCCTGAGCAATACTAGGACCTGATACCCAAATTTCACCAACTTGACCAGATGGAGATTGAGTGAGAGATTCAGTATCGACAATGACAACTTTTGCGTTTAATACAGTACTACCACATCCAACTAATGTCTTGACAAACTGTTCGTCTTCTGATGCTTCTACAATTAAATTTTTTGCCAGTGAATCTGCTTGAATAGTTAACATTGTTGGCAAGTCGTCCTTTTTAGCAGATGACACTTTCAGTGTTGCTTCTGCTAGTCCATAACCAGGGTAGAAAGTACTCCAACGGAAACCATAAGGTGCAAAAGCTTGATAGAATTCTTCCAATGTTTGACTTCTTATTGGTTCTGCACCATTTACAGTCACCTCCCAACTACTGAGGTCTAGATTTTCCCGTTGTTCTGGTTTGATTTTGTCAGCGCATAAATCATAAGCAAAATTTGGTGCGCCACTGTGAGTAGCTTTGTAGTCGGAGATGGCTTTGAGCCATCGAATTGGTTTTTGAACAAATGAGTCAGGTGACATAAATATACATGGGAACCCATTATATATTGGTTGAATCACTCCGTATATTTGTCCAAAATCATGAAAGTGAGGTAACCATGATACGAGAATACTATCAGTCCCTGTTCTCCATGAAATGGCTATTTCTGCTGAGTTACATAAAGCATTTTCATGACTAATCATTACTCCTTTAGGTGTTGAAGTAGAACCAGATGTGTATTGAAGATAAGCAATAGAAACACTGCTGATTGATTTGGACTGCCATTGGTCAGCTAGATTTTCATCAATTTTGTCAGTTGCTAACCATTGTAGTTTTTTCAAATCAGGAGCATGATTTAATAATGTTTGTACATTGATAAGAGATTGATTATTTGTCAAAGCGATTTGTGCTTGAGAATCCTCCATAATTGACTGAATCCGAGACATCTTGCGGTTATTTCTCGGCGAATAAAGAGGAATCGCAATTAACTCTGCGTAAAGACATCCAAAAAAGGCTGCTATATAATCAAGTCCTGGTGGATAAAGTAATAAAATTCTATCTCCTGGAGTTGATATATTCTGCAAATATACAGCAATACTTCTAGCTTTAGTATCTAGTTGCTGATAAGTTAAAGTTGACTCTAGTCCTTCTTCATCTTCTAAATACGTGAAAGCAATTTGATTTGATTGATGTAAAGCTCTATAGCGTAAAAGATCAACCAAATTGGAGAAGTTGTTGTTGTTGCTTATACAACTGCTATTTGTAATCGTTGTAATGACCTGATTCATGGGAATTATTTAAGTAGGTTGGCGGAATAACTATCACTAGTTAGCATTTATACTTTCACCATAAAACGCAAATACAAGCCTATTCCAGCGAATTTACATTGCGTTTCGTGAAATTAAGGCATCATTAAAGGCCCACCCGCTAAGTAGTCATCTAAATAAGATGCCATACTCAGACGTGAAGGTGGATGGAACGCAAGCGCTCTGGAAGCTGCTAGCAAATAAGCAACTTCTCCAGAACTAATAAACGCTATACCACCCAGTAACTCTGCGGATGTTTCGACGACTCGTTCTATAGCACGTTGGACTGAATAACGGACAAATAAAGATTGTGCAACGTCAGTGTCGCTGTTCCCACCAAGCATAATCGAATTTGCCACAGCTTCGAGTCCTGCCATTGCTCCTTCGACTTCAATTGCCACCAATGCGCGATCGCTAGGGTTACCTTTACGTTCTGCTATTACCCGCTCAACAAGGGCGCTAGCTGTACCTAGATAGGAAGCTGATAAAAATAACTCAACCCAAATAAACGCCTTAGCCAGGATGTTTCCTAAGTCCTCTGGTTTACCTAAATAGTAAATAAATTCCTCTGGGACAAATACTTCGTTTAAGATTATTTCATCGCTTTCGGCTCCACGCAGAACCCAAGTATTCCAGAAAGGTTTACGCTCTATCCCTGGTGAATCAGCTGCGATGATCACTAATGCTAACTGATCTTCATCTCCTGATTTACCGGGAACAATGGCACTTGCGGTCAGAAAATCCATTGATATGGACAAGCTACAAGGCTTTTTGCTCCCACTAACTAGTAAACCATCGGCCACTCGCTGGCACTTCATAGTTGGTAACAAGATACTTACATCTGTTTTTCCTTCAGCAAAGCCTGAAGCCAAATAGAGATTGTTCTCTGCAACCGCCCTAATAAACTCCCCAACGGATTCATCGGCAATGCTTTCTAGCAAAGCTGCTACTGTGCAATGATGCATATTTGCAGCGATCGCTAAAGAAGGTGAACGACTACCAATCGCTCGCTGAATGTGAGTCAGTTGCAAAGGTGTAACACCAGACCCTCCATATTCCCGTGGAATCAACAATCCTGGACCGCCAAGTTGACGAAAAATTGGTAACGCCGGACTTCCTGTAGCTTCCATCTCCAGAAGAGATTGTTTTTGAAGTTGCTCATCAAGGGTTGGGAGAAACTTTTCGAGAGTAGCACGTTCTTTGTGTAAAAAATGCATTTTTAGATTTTTCTTGCAAGGGGGTAGTGATATCGTTTCCTGTTGCAGCTGAATTTAGTAAAATTGTTCAACCCATTCTCGGAACTGATTAATACTGTGTTCTTCTTTGTACAAAGGAGGATTCTCCAGAAAAATTTTGTGATCCCAGACCATTGCATCCTTATCAACTTCTTCGCAAGCTTTTTTCGTCAATAGTTCTACCAAGAAACGGGTAAAGGGAACATTAATGAATTTCTTCAATTTTGTCACGCATAGGGCTTCGGCATTTTCTTTATCAATTGGCGTATGCATACAAACAAGTCGCCATTCTAGTACTGTTTTTCCATTGGCTTTCAGAGAGACAAGATTTCGATTGCAACCCAATCCATACTGTTGATATGTAGTATGAAATTCGTTGATCCCCAGCAATCTAGATAAAAGGGGTATCCGAACTTCATAAGAGGCAATATGAGTACGTATCAATCCATCTAATTCCAGAGATTCGCTGAGGACTTTACCAAACCTTGTCCCATGTAAATGGCTGAAATGTGCAGTATCTGAATTATTTTCGGCAATTTCTTGTATAGAGCAGGCAACGTTGCGTTTATACATTTGGATTGCAGATACCCACTCTCCACCAGAAAATTCAGGAAATTCGGGCATTTCCCAAGTAGGAGGTTTTCCTTCACTGTGGTAGTAAGCGTAGACTGTACCATTAAGTTCAGCTACTGGCCATTTGCCAAGTTGAACAGTTGGATTATTACCAGTGTGAGGGTAAGGAACATGATTGCAGTATCCTTCTTTATGCCAAATCCAACCGTGGTAGGGACATTGGATACCTTCACCTCTTACCTCTCCTCCGTGACCTAAATGCGCTCCCAAATGGCGACAATGAGCATCAAAGACACAGGCTTCACCACTTTCTGTGCGGAAGAGAACGATATCCTTGTTGAAGTAACGCAGTGGCTTAACTTCCCCTGGACGCAGGTCTTTACTAAAACAAACACGATACCAGCTATTAGGAATTGGGTGAATTCGGAAATTTTGATTCAAGCACATAATCCAGACTCTCTAAATATTACCTCAAATGATCTGTACTAACTAATCCCAGCTACTGTTCTAGTTTCTCTAACTTGGTTTTCTATTTTGTTAATTTGCGCTATCTCAAAACTATACGCAAATGCTAAATCATCGTGATAGAGCGCGTCGGCTAACTCATTATCTCGCTGGAGAGTATCTTCTAAATCAGATGGAATTAATTGCTTATTCAGAAAATTCCGATAGCATAATTTTCCTTGGTTTTCTCCGGTTCTAATTACTTCGTTTATTAAAGCTTTAAACGTCTCTCCGTCAATACAACTTGTGACATCTGACAATGAATACTTATCAATTGATTTCTCAGGCATTTTCTTCATATATTCGATCAAATTGCCTGTCACAATCTCGAATTTTGTTGTGGCTTTACGTATCGCATGATAATTTTCTTCCAGTAAAAAATGAGGAAGACAACGCCTTCCCAGATATTTACCATAGAACATGAAACTAGTCCAGTTATTATCCCGCACTAAGTGATTGTTGAAAGTGTGATGCAATCGTTCTATTAAGTAATCGCCAACATTTACATTCATTTCTACGATATAGTTGGGATCGTTGAGAATGAGGCTGATTGACAAGGGTGAAAAGCCAGTACGAATCAGAGAATTCCAGAAAAAACCAGAGATATGTTTATTGAAAATTTCACGCTGCTCTTCTAAGGTAGAAGCGTGAGCAATCTGCTCAAATTGTCTACCATAAAGTAGACGCATTAACGGCGCAACGAATCTAACGTAAAATAATTCATGCCGTCCTGAAAGCAGAATTCCCTTTTGAATTGCCCACCGATTGGCACTAAAATAAGCAAATGCTTGAGGAGATATTTTATCTTCAAATGAGGAAAATATCTCCCACCGATTAGAGCAATCTTCTACACCAAAAAACTGAAGTAGCTGGTCATATGATAAAGCCCGAATAGCTGCTAGTTTCAATTCGAGCAAATAATTTTGACCAGGTGAGTAATCTACAGATATTAAGGATTTGGGATTGCAAGCAAGAAGGCTAAGAGTTCGACATCCGCTGCCTGTGACAGCGAGTACTTTGTCATTTGATGTAATATCTAAAGCTCTTAACTCCGAGAATGAATCTTCATCACAGGTACTGTATAGTATCCACTTTTCTTGATTAGATTTTGGCATAAAAATAGGATCTTCTTTTTTAGTTTGGTTGATTATTGCAATATTTGGAGCATTTGTATGTATTATGTTTCGACTTTCTCAAATTGATCAGGTCGAGGGGGAGGATTACTGCTCCACCCTTCCAGGGCAAAACAGTGCTTGTAGTAGGGGTTTAGGGTAGGTAGCCCGCGAGTTACCATGATTGGCAATTTTCCCAGCACCGTCTCCAAACTAATCATCACCGTTCCCGTATCAATTGATTTTGCAGTAGCAATGATATTCAATAGGGTTTTGGCTATTCGCATCTCGCGTACCTTACGGTTTTATTACATTAAACTACCTGTACTACTTCGCCCTGTAATCCACTTTTCCGTTGGACGTGGTGGGGCGTGGGTTTATCCCACAATTACTTGAAAACTCGCTTACCATAAGACTTTCGTCTCTTATGTAATCTTAGGTTCGTCACATCTAAGGGACATGATATCACAACTATACTAATTTCTCCGGAGTTCTCTATTCGCCTTGTATTGTATAAAAGTTGATAAAAAACTTAACTTGGTTTTTTAGAGGGGTTATGTTAGTATCACGCAGGTTAGACGTATTAATCTCGATATAATCAATAACTTCTCATTTGCCAAAAACATAATTTGAGACCTGTTAATCGAAAAGATTAGCCAGTATCACTACTTTGGGTAAGTTTAGTTTGGGTTAAAGTCCCGCAAAAAGGCATAAAAAAAAGCTAGAAAAAGTAAAATTTATGAGGATAAAGACTGAATACTGAAAACAGATTCATTTTGATTGCTCGCGTTATTTTCTAACCCGTAAAATACTGGCTTATGAATGTTCGTTTGACCGATTCGCCAAATCCTCTAGAGAAATTTTCAACATTAATAGAGTTACTGATCTATAGAGCGCAGAATCAACCACAGCAGAGTGCTTACACATTTCTGCGCGATGGAGAAACTGAAGAAATCAACCTGACTTATGGAGAACTAGACCAAAAAGTTAGGGCGATCGCATCTCATCTTCAGTCTCTAGGAGTATCTGGCGAACGTGCGTTACTGTTGTATCCACCAGGTCTAGATTTCATTACTGCCTTCTTGGGGTGTTTATATGCAGGTGTTGTAGCAGTTCCAGCATATCCACCCAGAAAGAATATGAACTTCTTGAGGTTGCAGGCGATCGCCACAGATGCTCAAGCAACGGTAGTATTGACTACTTCAGACTTGTTAGCCAACTTGGTCAGTCAATGGGCTGAAAATCCAGAATTGCCAACTATGCACTGGTTAAGCACAGATGACATCGACAGTAATCTCAGTTCAGATTGGCAAGCACCAAGACTAGAGAGGGATACCCTGGCGTTTCTCCAATATACTTCTGGCTCGACAGGAACGCCAAAGGGAGTGATGGTAACACATGGGAATTTGCTATCCAACCAGAGAGCGATCAAGGTCGGCTTCGGACATACAGAGAAAACAATTTTCGTCGGTTGGTTGCCCTTATTTCACGATATGGGATTGATTGGCAATGTCTTGCAGCCCCTATATTTGGGTATACCTTCCATTCTCATGTCACCAGTAGCTTTTCTGCAAAAGCCTTTGCGTTGGTTGCAAGCTATTTCTCGTTACAAAGCCACTACTAGTGGTGGGCCAAATTTTGCCTATGATCTTTGCATCCGCAAAATTACTCCTGAAGAACTTTCTCGTCTTGACTTGAGCAGTTGGGAAGTTGCTTTCAACGGAGCCGAACCAGTCCGGTCTGAAACATTAGAGCGCTTTGCTAACTATTTTGCCGAGTGTGGTTTCCGTAAAGAGGCATTTTATCCCTGCTACGGTATGGCTGAAACGACTTTATTCGTGTCCGGAGGTTTGAAAACATCTCCCCCCGTTCTGTATGAGCTAGAAGCAGCAGCCCTTGAGGAAAATCAGGTAGTGGCGGCTGAATCTGACGAGGGAACTAGAACAATTGTTGGCTGTGGCCGAACCTGGTTAGATGAGAAAATCGCTATTGTCGATCCCGAATCCTTAACTCTGTGTCCCCCCAGTAAAGTGGGAGAGATTTGGGTGTCGGGTTCTTCTGTGGCTGCTGGCTACTGGAGACGACCAGAGCAAACAACCGAAACCTTTCAAGCTTATCTGTCAGACAAAGATGTTAGCGATCGCGACGAAGCATCTCGTAGAGAAGCGTTAGGAGCGTCAGGCCCGTTTCTCCGAACCGGAGACTTAGGCTTTTTGCAAGACGAAGAGTTGTTTGTTACAGGAAGACTCAAGGATGTGATTATTGTCCGCGGACAAAATCATTATCCCCAGGATATTGAGTTAACGGTTCAAAACAGTCATCCAGCACTGCGATTAAATAGTGGGGCAGCCTTTACAGTAGAGCAAAAAGGGCAACAGCGATTAGTTATTGTTCAAGAGGTGGAACGAACCTCTTTGAGGCGGTTGGATATAAAAGAGGTCGTCGGCAATATCACCGAAGCAGTGATAGATCACCACGGCTTACAGGTGTATGCCACAGTTTTAATTAAGCCTGGGAGTATCCCCAAGACCTCTAGTGGGAAAATTCAGCGCCATGCTTGTCGGCGTGGGTTTCTAGATGGCAGTTTGAATGTGCTGGAGAACTCTAGTAGAAGTCCTCATAACCAAGATACATTTCCACAGTTGGCAGATGATGTTAACTCCCTCCTCACAAAAGTGCAGGAAGTTAATCCTGATTTGAAAAAAGCGAATATCAAGGAGGGTGAAAAAGCTAATGCACTTCAATAGTCAAAGCCACTCCTGGGAAAGTTCAAGTCGTCAACGTGCAGAAGAAATTATCTATTGGTTACGTGACTATGCCCAAAGACGAATTAATTCCAGGCTCATGGACGAGCGACGGTGTATAACTCCCCATATCGTTCTAGACTTTGGCAAAAAGGGCTTATTAGGAATGCTCGTCCCTCAATCATCTGGGGGTCTTGGCTTAACCTACCGCGATATGTTTCAAATTGTGGAACAACTTGCAGCTATTGATCTCAATTTAGCTTCATTTGTCGGTGTCAACAATGCTTTAGGAGTCTATCCAATTCTTAAGTATGCTACACCTGAGATCAAAGAAACCTATTTAAAGAATTTAGCTGAAGGCAGAGATTTAGCCGCCTTTGCCATTACAGAGCCATGTGCGGGATCTAATCCCAGAGCCATCAAGGCTGAAGCTCATGCAGATGACAATGGCGGGTGGTTACTAAGTGGAACCAAAATTTGGAGCGGTTCTGCATCTTGGTCAACCATGATCAATACTTTTGCTCACGTTATAGATGAACAAGGCGAATCTTTGGGAGTCACAGCCTTTACCATACCAGAAAATGCCCCAGGATTGAGGCAAGGTGCTGAAGCTCCCACTATGGGAATGCGAGGTATGGTTCAGAATACCGTTCACCTTGAGCAGGTAAAAGCCAATCGTGAAAATGTCTTAGGTGAAATTGGTTCTGGTTTTGCAGTGGCTCAGGACGCAATGCAACTAGGACGATTGGGAATTGCTGTTATGTGTATTGGGGGAATGAAGCGCTGCGCTCAACTTATGCTTCGTTACGCAACCCGTCGTTCAATTGGTATGGAACGGCTAATACATCAACAAATTACTTTGCAACGTCTTAGTAATTTAACAGCAGCAATTGGCGCGGTTGAGTGCTTGGTGAACACTATCACTACACCGCTAGATGAAGGAAAGTCTGTTCCTCCAGAAGCTTATCTTGTAACAAAGATTATTGCACCCGAATTAATGTGGCAAGCAGCAGATAATCTTGTTCAGTTGTTAGGTGGACGGGGTTATATCGAATCTAATATTGCACCCCAAATTTTCCGAGATGCTCGTTTGTTTCGGATCTTTGAAGGGCCTACTGAAACTTTACAAATGCACTTGGGCTTGTTAGCTTTATACCACACCTCGCAACTTTGTTCATCTCTGAAGGAGTTTCTAGGAGCTACAGAAATCAGCGATAAATTACAACACACGGCTGAATATTGTGCCTCTTATCTGAAAAAGCAAAACCTATCTCGGAGTAGTAATAAGAAACTGAGTAAAATACTATCTCAAAAGTTGGGTGACGTGGCTGCATGGGGATTTGTCCTTGCTTGCATACAAAAGTCTGATCAAAGTCAGCCATCAAATGAATTAAAACTTATAGAACAGTGGGGTCAACAAAATTTTCAGGCAAAAATAGCTAATGCTATGAATGACAATCTATCCGAAGAAATTGTAGTGGATATTAATCAGGTAGAAAATCTGATTAATCAGTATACAGAAATGATTGGTAATGTTGAGCAAACTATGGCAGGAGAACAAGATCAACTTGATGAATATCTTTGTAATAATGCCTAAAATATTATAAAATAAGGATGAAAAACCTCATATAGTTAGATAATTAAAATCAGTCTATAATGACTTAAAGTAAAAAGCTTAAAAATCAGAAAATGCGGGTTTGAATACAGTAATATATACCAAAAATTGAGGTTCTTAAAATGACGCAACTTTTTGAAGACAACAAAGCAAGTGAACAGAGCGAGCAATTTACACAACTAAAAATTAGCGAGTGGATTGTTGACTATATGTCAGATTTACTAGAAATTGAACCCGATGAAGTAGATGTAGAAACTACTTTCGCGCGTTATGGTTTAGATTCATCAGCCGCAGTGATTTTAACGGGAGATTTAGGAAATTGGTTAGGAAAAGAGATAGAACCAACAGTCATGTATGATTACCCAACAATCTCCAAGTTAGCAGAATATGTGGCTGAGGAAAACTAAAAAACTGTAAGAGGATGCTTGAGAAGATACAAACTCAATAACTTCTCTATTACAAAATAAGGCGTTGATTCTGAGATAATTTCCCCTTCTCTTGTATGGGGGTTTTTATAGAGCTTTGATGTTAAAGCAAGATACTTGACAATCCATATAAGTAAGCATCGTCAATTACAACATAAAGGTAGCAACATCTCATGATTACTAGCAGTAATACTTCACCAATATCTCAAATTAATAAAGTTATCCCTCTCTTGGAAAAGAACTATGGAAATAACCTTGACTCAGACTACACTGAAAAAATCCAAGAACTAGATAGAAACTTTAACTATAGTGCCAACAGTAATGTTTTTTGGAGTGAACCAGAACACTCTATCCTTTATGGCACACCACTTTATGAACAAGCTTCTCTATCTCAAAAATTAGCACTCAATCACCTGCATTGGGTATTGTTTTACAAGAGAGTTGCTGACAGTGAAACTGAGCTAATTCATTACAACACTATCACAGCAGATTGTCTCATGGCTGCAAATAGTGATCATAAAATGCTGGTGGAACTGTTAGCTCATGAAACTTACCAAGAACGTCAACATATTCATGCTTTTTCTCAAATAAATTATAAAACTACTAAAGCTTTACTAGGTAAAAAAGCTCTAGTGAATCCCGTTTCTGATGAGACTACTGTACGGGAGCAGAAAAAGGATATATCTGCCAATTATATATCCACTGCTGCCAACTTGCTCGCAATGATGCTCCCAGGTAAAAAGCAATCTCATGCCGATTCTGATAAATATTTGTCATTTCCTACCAACGGATTTTTTAATGGATTTTCAGGAAAATCAGATATATCAAGAAAACAGTTCTTTTCAGATAATTGGAGAAGTTATCCATTCTTGGCTGCTAATTTTTATGCTGTGCGCTACATGGCTAATCTACTATTGAAAAACCATGAATTTGGTATACATTGCTACTTCAAAAAAATGCATAAAAATAATGAATTTATAGCGAGTCCAACAGCTATATCTCACTATCATTTTTTAGATGAAGCTTTTCATACAACCACTTCTCTATTTCTTGGTCGAGACTTTCATAAATATTTACCAAAGCCATCAAGATATGAAAAATGGATTGCCAACTTAGCTATCTTACAGGCACAGCACGAAAACCTCAATGCTATTTCTGGAATATCTACCAACCGCTTTTTGAGTGATGGTGATGTGATAATTTTTCTGATGAAACTCTTGCAGAGTCCTGTATTTGATATGTCGGCTCAGGAAGCAATTCAGTGGATTGAAAAGTGCCTATGTTATGAGCATGAAGGATTTCATGTCAACCTGAAGGTACATAATAAACTGTTATCAGAATTACGTAAGTTTGCATATCAACTAGACTACTTGTGGCCTGTAAATAAGGAAATGCGTGTAATGGCTTCAGGAGGTTCAATTAAGAAAGCGATCAAAAATAATATCAAAGCCTTTAATCAGTTTTCTATAGCAATTTAAAAAATGGAAAAAATAGCAATTATAGGAGTTGGTTGTCGTTTTCCTGGTGCTGATAGTCCATCATCTTTCTGGGAACTTTTAGCTAATAAAGTAGATGCGATTAGGGAGCTATCATCACGACCATTTGATTGGGACTCGTTGCATGAGCATTCCGTAGTCCCTACCACTGGCAAATCAAAAAGCTTATGGGGTGGCTTTTTAGAACAAGTAGACTACTTTGATCCTCTTTTCTTCCAAATTTCTCCCAAAG
The DNA here is from genome assembly GCF_963896525.1 of Nodularia sp. LEGE 04288. Lineage (NCBI taxonomy): Bacteria > Bacillati > Cyanobacteriota > Cyanophyceae > Nostocales > Nodulariaceae > Nodularia > Nodularia sp. LEGE 04288. Next base: position 83,663 of record NZ_CAWQOY010000105.1, on the reverse strand, counting down.
AGGCAGACAGTATAGATCCTCAGCAAAGGTTGCTTTTGGAAGTTGCTTGGGAAAGTTTGGAAAATGCCGGAATAGTACCATCGGCAGAACTTAGTGGTAGTCAAACGGGGGTTTTCTTAGGTGCTACTACTTATGACTATGGGATAGTTTTATCTAAGAAAAATGCTCAAATTAACGCTTACAATGCAGTTGGCACCAGTTTGGGCATTATTGCTAATCGCTTGTCATATCTACTAAATCTACGAGGACCAAGTTTAGTCATAGATACTGCTTGCTCTTCATCACTGGTAGCACTTCACTACGCTTGCCAAAGTTTGTTGAGTGGAGAGTCTAATCTGTGTCTAGCTGGAGGAGTTAACCTAATTTTGTCATCAGAAGGAACAATCTCCTTCTCTCATGCCCAAATGATGGCAGCAGACGGTCGTTGCAAAACCTTTGATGCTGCTGCGGATGGTTACGTCCGAGGAGAGGGATGTGGAGTTGTAGTCCTAAAACGCCTTGCCGATGCACTGAGGGATGGAGACAATATTCAGGCGATTATTAGAGGTTCAGCCGTTAACCAAAATGGACTCAGTAATGGACTGACAGCCCCCAATGGACCTTCTCAACAAGCAGTTATCCGCCAAGCCTTAGTAAATGCTGGGGTTAAACCATCACAAATCAGCTATGTCGAGACTCAAGGTACGGGAACACCTTTGGGAGATGCCGTTGAGGTGAATGCTCTCAAAGCGGTGCTGATGGAAAGTAGGGAAGTAAATCAACCTTGTTGGATTGGTTCAGTCAAGACGAATATTGGTCATTCGGAAGCTGCTTCAGGGATCGCCGGATTGATAAAAGTAATTTTGTCGCTACAACATGGCGAGATTCCACCTCATCTGCATCTTAGAGAGTTAAATCCTTACATTAAAATTAAAAATACTCCTATTCAAATTCCCACAGAACTCGAAAAATGGCCAGCCCAAGGACAACCTAGACTGGCTGGAGTTAGCGCCTTTGGTTTTGGCGGTACGAATGCTCATGTAATTTTAGAAGAAGCGCCTCCTCAAGTTAAAAGTTCAAATTTGCGGGAGCGTGCTTTTGATTTATTAACTTTATCAGCAAAAACTGAACCAGCTTTGCAAGCATTGATCAGTCGCTATCAAAGTCACCTTGAGGCTGATCCAAAGCTAGAATTAGCAGATATTTGTTATACAGCGAATACAGGACGGGAGCATTTTAATCATCGCTTGGCTGTTGTAATTGATTCAAAAGAACAATTAATCGCACAACTAGCTGCTTTGACAACAGGAAACCATACTACTGGATTGTTCAGCAATCAAGCAAGTAAAAAGCAGCCGAAGATAGCCTTTCTATTTACTGGACAAGGCTCTCAGTACATCAACATGGGACGGCAACTCTACGACACTCAGCCCATATTCCGCCAAACTATTGAGCAGTGCAATGAGATTTTACGCCCCTATCTGGAACGTTCGCTGTTAGAGATACTATATCCTGACCAAGCCGAAGAACAAATTGCATCATCATTATTAGAGCAAACCGCCTATAATCAACCCGCTTTATTTGCCTTAGAATATGCCCTGTGTCAACTTTGGAAATCTTGGGGTATTCAACCAAATGCAGTCATGGGGCATGATGTCGGCGAATATGTTGCTGCAACTGTCGCCGGGGTGTTCAGGTTAGAAGATGGACTCAAACTTATTGCTCATCGGGGACGATTAATGCAGCAGTTACCATCTGGTAGCGAGATGGTGCCGCTGATGGCTACAGAGGATTTTTCAGCCATTGCTCATCAAGTAACCTATAAGCAGCCGCAAATTCCCATAGTATCGAATGTGACTGGCCAAGTTGCTGATGAACAGATTGCAACAGCACAATACTGGGTGAATCATCTATCGGGTGCGGTGCAGTTTGCTCAAAGTATACAGACATTACATCTGCTTGGATACCAAGTATTCTTAGAGATTGGTTCCCAGCCGATTTTATTGGGTATGGGGCATCAATGTTTACCAGATAGCGAGGGTCTGTGGTTGCCATCTTTGCGTCCTGGTTTCGACGAATGGCAGGTGATGCTCTTGAGTTTAGGACAGTTATATGTCACTGGATTTAAAGTGCATTGGGCAGGATTTGACCGTGATTATCCCCACCAGAAAGTTGCACTACCAACCTATCCATTTCAAAGAGAGCGATATTGGATTGACACAAATACTGTCCAGACTCAAAAGCGATATTTACCAAATATACAACAGCTACAATCAGCGGAAGAAAGCGATCGCCTGAGTCTATTAATAGCTTATCTTCAGGAGCAAGTCGGAATAATTTTAGGATTCAAAGGCTCTCAACGGCCAAGTCCAGAGCAAGGCTTTTTTGCGATGGGGATGGATTCCTTAATGGTCATGGAGTTGCGAAATAAAATTCAAGCCGATTTTAAATTAGATATCCCTATCGCCACCTTTATGGAAGGAGCTACTATTGTAACTATATCAACTCAACTCAACCATCAACTAGCTCCGATCAATGTTGATCAAACAGTGGAGCCAGAAAGTAATGATCAATTTCAGCTAGAGAACATCAAAGATAGTGATTGGATTGAGTTAGAACTATGAGTTTAGTAGAATTTTTACAAGACCTTTCCTTTAAAGGAGTTAAGTTAGGACTTGACGGAGAAAAACTGCGTATTGGTGGTTCCCAGTCTGTCTTAACTCCTGATGTCATTACTCAAATACAACAGCACAAAACTGAAATTTTACAGGTACTCCATGATTTCCCAGATATTTTAAATATTTATCCCCTCTCCTATGGTCAACAAGCCATGTGGTTTCTGTGGCAATTAGCACCTGAGAGTGGATTTTACAATGTGGCATTTACCTGTCGTATCTGTTCCCATGTAAATGTTACGACTTTGCAAAAGACTTTCCAGACTCTAATTGAACGTCATCCGCAGTTGCGTAGCAGTTTTCCCAAACAAGGTAACAAGCCAGTTCAACAGACCCATCAAACTCAGGTAGCAGACTTTCAGCAGATCAATGCTTCTACTTGGAGTGAGCATGAACTTGATCATAGGGTTTTTCAAGAATCCCAGCAACCCTTTGACCTTGAAAATGGGTCGGTAATGCGGGTGCGTTTATTTACTCACTCTGAACAAGAACATATTTTATTGCTAACAGTACACCATATTGCGATTGATGCTTGGTGTCTTCCATTACTAATGGAAGAAATGATCATGATCTATCCTGCCCTAGAGTCAGGGGTTCAGCCACCTTTAACTCCTCTGACGAACTCCTACATAGATTACGTGCGTTGGCAAAGAGAATTGTTGACAAGTGTTCCAGGAGAAAAACTTTGGAACTACTGGCAAAAAAAACTGGCGGGAGACTTACCTGTACTAAATTTGCCCACAGACAGACCACGACCACCTATACAAACCTATAACGGGGCTTCTCATCGATTCACACTATCTTCAAAGCTGACAGAACAACTTAAACAGCTTGCTCAAAGGGAAGGTGCGACTCAATCTATGGTTCTGCTGGCTGCATTTCAGGTTCTCCTATATCGTTACACAGGACAGGAAGATATTTTAGTTGGTGTTCCCACTTCAGGTAGAACTAAATCTGAATTTATGCCATTAGTTGGCTACTTTGTCGATCCAGTTGTGATGCGGGTGAATTTCTCAGAAAATCCCACTTTTCAGGAGTTTCTATCTCAAATTCGCTCCTGCGTATCGGAAGCATTGGCGCATCAAGATTTTCCCTTTGCTTTACTGGTAGAGCGATTACAATCAAAGCGAGATCCCAGCCGTTCCCCTATATTTCAGGCTTTATTTAACTTTGTTTTGCAGAACTTACGGCAGTTTGAGTATAGCCAACAATTGTTATTAGGTGGTGAAGTAGATCGAGAAGGATTTAAATTAAAACCTTACGAAATGTCCCAGATGGAGGGACAGTTTGATCTTGACTTGATGATGGCAGAAGGAAGTTCGGATCTGGTTGGGTCTTTCAGATACAACACCGATTTATTTGATGAACAGACTATTGCCCAGATGGCAGGTCATTTCCAAAATTTATTAGCAGGAATCATTTCCAATCCCCAGCAAAAAGTTAGTCAACTACCGCTGATAAATGAAGCCGAAAGACAGCAGATATTAATGGTATGTCACGACCCTGCTATCAAGGCTGAAAACAATATATTTATTAATCCTGAATGGGTAGATAATTCACCAATTTATGTATTAGATAATCATAGAGAATTACTTCCTTTTGGTGTAGAAGGAGAAATTTATATTGGTGATGCCCATTTAAATAGAAATTATTTGCAGCAGCAAGAACAAACTATCACTGAGGTTCTAGAACACCCCTTGTTGGGAAGTTTGTTGAGAACTGGAAGATGGGGTCGCCTGCGCCGAGATGGATCTCTAGAGGTACTGGGATTAATACAGCGGCAAGCCTGGATTGGGGGACACCGGATAAATTTCCAGACAATAGAGCAGGTGTTACTATCAATCTCTGGGATAGAAGATTGTTATGTTCTGGCACGGGAGGGAAAACTCGTGGCTTACATGGTTGGCTCAAAATCCTTATTAACTGAGTCTTTAAATGCTCATTTGCAGGCTAACTTGCCCGGTTATATGTTGCCAGTTGCCTATGTACAAGTATCGAATTTACCGTTGACAGCAACAGGGCAAATTGATGAGCAGGTTTTGACATCTTTAGAAGTGATTGATACCAAACTTCTAGAACAATGGCAGCAACAATTAAACAGCCATGCCGAAATTGAGCAAGCGGTAGTAATTGCGAGTTCGCGTCAGACACCTTCACCCTCACCACTCCACTTAGCAAAACTACTGCCACCAGGAACAAATAACACAGCAATTTCCTCACCGATTGCTGAAACTGCCTCTGTTATAGGTATTGTCCCGAAAGAAAAACCAGAATTTACAACACCCGCAATTAGTGATGGCGGTCCGCTGAATATTCCCGAAGATGCTCCCCAGACTTTAACAGAAGCATTAATACAAACAGCAACTCGATCCAAAAATCAAGGCATTACTTACATTTCGGCAAAAGGCGAAAACGAGTTTCAAACATACACTAGCCTATTAGACGAAGCGAAATGTATTCTTAACGGCTTGCAAAATCAAGGCTTGCGGCCAGGACAGCGAGTGATTCTGCAAATTGCATCTCTGCGAGATTATTTTCCCACCTTATGGGGATGCATTCTCGGCGGAATTCAGCCTGTAACTATAGCTGTAGCCCCTACTTACATAGAAAAAAATGGAGTTGTCAATAAGCTATACAATACATGGAAATTGCTCGACCATCCATGTATTTTAGCAAGTGATTCTCTCATAGAACCACTGGAAAATTTGCGTTCATTACTAGACCTACCAGAATTAAAAATTTGTTCTGTAGCAGAGTTAAAAAATTATTCAGCCACCTCAGAATTTTATCCTAGTCGCCCTGATGAAGTAGCTTTCTTACAGCTAACTTCTGGTAGTACAGGAGTTCCTAAGTGTATTCAAGAAACTCATCAAGGTATCATTGCTCATATCCATGCAGCTAAACAAATTAATGGATATGCAACTGAAAATATTAGCCTGAATTGGTTGCCAGTTGACCATGTTGTACCTATATTAACGTGCCACTTTAAAGATACATATTTGGGTTGTCAACAAATCGAAGTGGAAACAGCAGTTATCTTAGCTAGCCCTTTAAAATGGTTAGATTTGATTGAGCAATATCGAGTTTCTCACAGTTGGTCTCCAAACTTTGGATTTAAGTTAATTAGTGAAGCACTGGTAAAGACTCCCGGCAAAAATTGGGATCTCTCGTCAGTTAAATTCTTGATGAATGCAGGAGAACAAGTCACTCCTAGAGTTGTGCGAGAATTTCTGGCGACCGTTGCATCTTTTGGTATTTCTTCTCAAGTTATGCAACCAGCTTTTGGTATGGCTGAAGTCTGTACTTGCATGACTTATCAAAATCAGTTTAACGAGGAAACTGGTATTTATGGGATTAAAAAATCTTCTGTTGGTGGTCAGTTAGAGCTAGCAACAGATTCTCATGTTGATGTGATTGAGTTTACTGACCTTGGTCTTCCAGTTCCGGGAGTGCAAATTCGCATAGTTGATCATGAAAATTCTCTTTTACCAGAAGGGATAGTGGGGCGTTTTCAAATTAAGGGAAAAGTCGTTACTCCTGGTTATCTAAATAATCCCGAAGCTAATGCAGAAGCCTTTGTTGGAGACGGCTGGTTTAATTCAGGAGACTTGGGTTTTATTCTGAATGGTCATTTAGTTTTGACTGGACGAGAGAAGGAATTAATCATCATTAACGGAGTTAATTATTACTGCTATGAAATCGAAGATATTGTCAATAGCATTGCAGGTGTAGCTCCCACTTATGCAGGTGCTTGTGCATTCTCTAATCAACTGACAGGAACTGAAGGATTAGCAATTTTCTTTTCGCCTGAGCAAACAGAGTCTCAACTTAACTTGTCAGTTATTCAAGCCATTAGAAGAGAAGTTGCGGCTCAGTTAGGAATTAGTCCCACTTATGTGATTCCTGTAGAACGGCAGGAATTTCCTAAAACTACAAGTGGCAAAATTCAGCGTTCTCAACTCAAACAAAAACTAGAGTCTGGTGACTTTAGCTTGCTGATTCAAGAAATTGACATTCAACTAGGCAAAAATACGATTCCTGATTGGTTTTATCAGAAAGTCTGGTGTCAGAAACAGGCTCGAATTAATCCTATTTCTACTGTCAAACAAGCGGTGATAGTCTTTCTTGATGATTTAGGATTAGGACAATCAGTTTGTCAAAGACTGGAAGCTCAAAATTATTCTTGCATCAAAGTTGAAGCTGGAAATAGTTTTGTACAAATTAGCAGTAAACATTATGTAATCAATCCTGCTGATGAAAAAGATTATCACCGTTTAATAAAATCATTAGCAACTAACAATTATCCCATTGGTCATATTTTCCATCTCTGGAATTATGAAACCTATAATGATGGCATCTCTAACCTGGAAACTCTTGAGGTTAGTCAACAAAAAGGACTCTATAGCTTACTGTTTTTAGTCAAAGCAATAGAGCAACTGCATGAAACAAAAGATTGTGTACAGTTGCTATTTGTAGCTAGTTGCAGTCAATTTATTTTACCAACTGATGCGATCGCCTATGAAAAAGCAACAGTTTTGGGCTTCCTCAAAACCATCCCACAGGAAATACCTTGGTTAGACTGTCGCCATATTGATCTACCCATTGCTGCGGTTGAAATTAATAGAACTCATTTACTAGCAGAATTTTCTGCTTTGAGTTCAGAGCCGGAAATCGCTTACAGAGATGGACAACGTTTAGTTTCTCGTTTGCAAAAGACAGATTTTGCCGAAGAAGAACAGCAAGAACTTCCTTTTACAAAGGGTGGAGTCTATTTAATCACTGGTGGACTGGGAGGTATTGGCGTTAAGATTGCGAGGTATTTATTAGAACATTACCAAGCTCGTTTGCTGTTAATTGGTCGGACACCTTTACCAGATGAAAGCACCTGGGAGAATTATCAAGAAGGTGAAGATAAACTCTCAGCCAAGATTCAAGCTTATCAACAGCTAAGACAACTTCCCGGCTCAGTTCTCTATCAAGCTGTTGATATTTGTAATCTGGATGACATGAAACAGACCCTTAATTTGGTATCATCCCAGTGGAAAACTCAATTTGATGGAGTGATTCATTTAGCGGGAGGTTTGCCAGAACACCTAATCGCGTCTGAAACGAAAGAAAGCTTAATCGCTGGGTTGCAACAGAAGGTAATGGGAAGTTGGGTACTCCATCACCTACTGCAAAATCAGAATCCTGGTTTCTTCATCCACTTCTCCTCAGTCAATAGTTTCTTTGGAGGTACAGGTGTGGGCGCTTATGCAGCAGCTAACAGTTTCCAAGAAGCCTTTAGTACTTATCAAAGACAACATAGTTCCTGGCAAAGCTATTGCTTGAGTTGGAGTATGTGGGATGAAACCGGTATGAGTCGTGGCTATCCCATGAAAGACCTCAGTCAAGCCAAGGGATATTGTGCTATTTCGCCCTCTCAAGGTATGGATTCCTTGTTGATAGCTTTAGCACATCGCTCTAACCATGTTTTAATCGGATTGGATGCTGGCAAGTCACATATTCAGCGATTTACGTTAGATTGCCACAGTTTACAGCAATTAACTGCTTTATTTACAGCCAAGACTCGCGAATTATCCGTTGAGCAATTGCAAGTAAGCGATCGCCTTCAGCACGGCCTAGCCGATCGCTTCGGTACTCCCACTCACTGCCATTTTGTCCAACTGGATGAAATGCCTTTGACAGATTCAGGGGAAGTTGATATGAAACAGTTAACTCACACCTACACCGGATTGAAAGTTTCTGAACAAACAGAACCTCGCAATCAAGTTGAACGTCAGTTAGCTGAAATCTTTAAACAAGTACTGGATCTGGAAAAAATAGGTATCCATGATAACTTCTTTACACTAGGTGGTCATTCGGTACTAGCAGCGCAAATTGTATCTCAGATACAGGAGACTTTTGGGAGTGATCTGCAACTGTGGGTTCTGTTCCAGTCTTCCACCATTGCAGAATTAGCCCAAATTATTGAAAAGCCGGATCAATCATCAGGAGAACTGGCAAATGGTAATCAGGATATTGAAGAGGCTCTCACTTCTTATCCCTGCCTAGTTCCCATCAAACCAGGTGGCAGCAAGCAGCCTTTTTTCTGGATTCACCCGATGGCTGGTATAGTCTTTCCCTATTACCCTGTAGTCTATCAGCTTGGTTCTGATCACCCTGTCTATGGAATACAAGCACCAGGATTGCAGGGAGAGAAACAGCCTTTGAACCGAGTTGAAGACATGGCTGCTTATTACATTGAAGTCATCCGTTCAGTTCAACCTCAAGGACCCTACTTACTAGCTGGCTGGTCACTAGGAGCCTACATTGTTTATGAAATGGCTGTTCGTCTCAAAGAAGCAAATCAGGAAGTGGATTTATTGGTACTCTTTGATTCTCCTCCTGATTTGAAAACAGGCTACAAAGCCGAGGATCTCTGGAGAATAGCTGGTTTAATAGTAAGTGTGCCGGATATGTGGCCGTTGATCTACGATTACATTACTCAGGTCAGGGCAACTAAACCATCATCTTTGCAGCAATCCAAAAGTGCTGATCAGACTAAAGGTTTAATCAAAGGGATGCTGTCATTTTTTGGTCATCGTTCTGCTACCAAAAATCCCCAGATCATAAAAAGATTTGAGCAAGTTCGTGTCATACTTCGTCTATGGCAGATAGGGATAGCGAATGGTGACGCTTTATACCGATATAAAGCACCATCTTATGATGGCAAAGCTATTCTTGTGAAAACAAGTGATGTCCAGCTTGACCAAGATGAAACTTGGGGTTGGGGTGAATTAGTAAAAGGTGGTGTCGATGTACATACTGTATCCGGCAATCATCTTACCTTACTACGACATCCCCATGCGTCGGCGATCGCAGAAATCCTGAGCCGATACCTTGATTGTGTTCCCTAGTAAAGTTGACTATTGCAGTTCTATTTTATACCCGAATCTCATTTAAATTGATGAAATGGAGACATGACTATGACTATATCGTTGAAGTTGCGTAAAGGCTTTAGTTTTGATGAAGCTATCCTGATGACAACTCTTTCTAAGTACGCATATGATGTGTTCCAGTATGATGATGGCAGCGTTGACGATGTAGAGCTAAAGACAATTTACAAGGCTCTCTATAAAAATCAGGGATGGGAGTTAGTTCACACCATCCGTAATGACGACACGAATAATCGGGGACTAATTCTCAAAAATACTCAATCAGGAGTTGCTCATCAGTATGCAGTTTCCTTTCGAGGCACAGCCGGTATGGATAACGGTTCCATTGACCTGGATGGTGTAGTTTCTGATGTCGATTGGAAACTAGTTGATTATGGCGCTTTGGCTATCCAACGGGCAAAAGTCGTGCGAGGGTTTAATATAGCCTTTGAGTCCATTGCTGATGAAATTCAATTCTTCTTTAAGACTCTGCGGGGTGAATTAAAACCCTCTGATTTCCGGAAGCTCTATCAGTTACCTCCCCTACGGAAATTTGCCTGTCTTACTGCTTTGGCTGATGCGGGAGCAATCCGACTAGGAGCAGAGTTTGATGAACAAGCTCAATACTTAGTTCAGCAAGTATTTGCCGACGGTGAAATTGATGACGATGAAGAACTGGCGGAAGTTTTGACTTTTCTGGAAGAGGAGCTGTTATCTAAGCTAACACCATTAAATGAACAGATCGAGGTATGGGTAACAGGTCACAGTTTGGGTGGCTCCCTCTGTCAACTGGGGGGTCTGGCTTTGCGACGCTGGTTCGGTCCTGCTGCATCTGGGGGATTGCTAATCAAAGTTTATGCGATCGCCGCTTGTAAAATTGGTAATCAAGAATTTGTAAATTTCTACAACCAGCAAATAGGAGAAGAACTTAGCTATCGCATTGAAAATACGTTGGATGCTATTCCCAATATCCCCCTAGATGCTCCCTTCCCGATTTCTGCGATCGCTCCTGAAGGATTAAAGATCGGCAATGTTTTTCTTGGTAAGTTTTTTAACGGTGGTAAACCTATTTCAGTCACGGGATTAGGTGGTCAAAGTTCGTCCATATCCTTTGGCGGATTTGGAAGCATCCCGTTTACCGTACCGTTTCCCCACAGCCCTGAAACTTATATTCAATTATTGCAGGAGCAGCAACAATATTGGCAAGATTTGGCTCGTCCCGCTAAGGATGTTTTACGTCCTTTTCTGCTTGACCTGCTACATGATGAACAGAAAACAGATGTAAATCGTCAAGAAATCAGCGATTTAAATGGTAATAAAAAGACCAGCAGCGTCAAAAATAACGAAGATATAACTATCATCAAGTAAAAGGTACTAGTACCGCAGGGCGGAAGTCAAAAGTCAAAAAGCTGACTCTATAGGCTTTTCATTGATTGCTGATGGTTGTCTTATTTACGCCGTGCTGTACTAGGAATGAGGGATTGGAACAAAAAAATTGCTCTAATTCCTCCCATGTATTGGGAATTATTCTAGTCTCCGAGGTTTACCGAATTTTCTGTGCAAACAAGTGCAAGATCATTGACCACAGATGTCTAAAAACCTTCCTTTTTTCACCAGAAATAACTGTATAAATTTGAGGACTAATCAACCAACCTTTGATTTCTCAATCTCTGTGACACCTAGATTCAGTTTCTAGACTTATTCAGCAAGCATTTAGGTAATAAGCTTTATGTCAAATAATCTGATTTCCAACCAATCCGTGTTAGCGTTTGATGGACAAGATGATTACCTAGTTATTCCTAACCAAGATGCTATTAACTTTGATCAAAATCAAAATTTCTGTATCGAACTCTGGTTGAAAATTGGCACAATTGAACCTGGATCTAATACGATTTTTGATGTCAATATTATTGAAAAGTGGCAAGGAAGTGCTTTTCCTTATTCTATTCGTTATAGTTCTACCAAGGGAACAGTCTATGGCTCTCGCTATGATGGAAAAAATCCCTCTGTTTCCTCGAAAATATTGGTTAATGACGAAAAATTTCATCATGTAGCTTTTGTTAAACAAGACTCCCAGTTGTTCTTGTATATTGATGGTATTGAACAAAGTCAAACCCAAGATACAACAATTCAATCTACGCAAAATTATTCTCCTCTATATGTAGCGGCGGGTACTTCTATCAGTAAAGGAGGGGGGACTCGACGTTTTTTTGCGGGTCAAATTGCTGATCTTCGCATCTGGAATATTGCGCGCACTCCAGAAGAAATTCAGCAAAATATGAACTCCCGTCTCACGGGAAAAGAGCCAGGATTAGTGGGTTATTATCCCTTGAATGGCGATGATAATGATAAAACCAGCAATACTAATAATGGCACAATTAATGGTGCTGTTTGGCAACAAGAAGAACTACCAATTGAATTGGCAATATCTGGTGAAATGAACACAAAGAATTCTGTCTTATTCTTTGATGGTATAGATGATTATGTTAAATTGCCTGATGGAATTTTAACAGCTTCCTATACCAAAGAAGCCTGGATTAAACTTCCCGAACCAGCCAAACCAGAAAGCAATATTCTCTCTGGAAATCAGCACGCGCTGTTTGCACCCAATGCGATCGCTGCTGGACATAATGGGCAATGGTATATGGTACAAACTCCCCAACCATGCCTGAAAAACACTTGGCTGCATATAGCTCTCACCTATGATAGCCAAACGCAGATCATGTGTTTGTATCAGGATGGTCAATTAGTCAGCCAAGCGAGTAATATTCCTCCCTTCGATCCCGGTGATCGCACTCTTGACATAGGTATCCATAGGAACAGCTATTTCTTTAAAGGCGAAATTGCTGAAGCGCGTGTTTGGAATTTTGCGAGAACGCAAGAAATGATTGAAAAAACCATGTCTTCCCGTCTAACAGGTCAAGAAACGGGATTAGCGGCTTATTATCCTCTGAATGAAGGTTCGGGTAATGTCGCTACTGACAAGACAGCTAAAGGCAATAATGGCACGATTAATGGTGCTACTTGGAAACAAGAAAAACTGCCAATTCAAGCGACAATCTCTGGTGAAATTGAGAGTAGCAATGTAATTACAGATAGTCATAATCCTACCAGCAATAAAATTATGGATTCAAATACCACAAATAATTCTGTGTTGTCATTTGATGGCATAGATGATAGCCTTACCCTGTCTAAAGGTTTTCCCACAATCGATAAAGCAATCACCATCGAATTTTGGGCTAAAGGAGAAAATAGTGTCACAGAATCCACCAGTGTTTTTGAAGCTTATAATTCTCAGAATTCTCGCGTTTTAAATGTTCATTTACCTTGGGGAAATTCTTGGATTTTTTGGGATGCAGGTAATGAAAATGGGTATAATCGCATCGACAAAGGAGTTAAACTAGAAGAATATAATTCCTGGACACATTGGGCTTTTGTCAAAGATGCTTCCACCGGGAAAATGTTTATTTATCGTAACGGCGAAATCTGGCATCAAGGTGAGGGAAATACAAAAACTCTAAGCGGAATTCAAAAATTTGTTATTGCTTCTTCTGTCTATGGTAGTCACTATTGGAAAGGTTCTTTGACGGAGTTTCGCATCTGGAATATTGCTCGCACTCCAGAAGAAATTCAGCAAAATATGAACTCCCGTTTGACGGGAAATGAGCCAGGATTGGTAGGTTATTATCCTTTAAATGGAGATAGTAACGATAAAACTAGCAATGCTAATCACGGCACAATTAATGGTGCTATTTGGCAGCAAGAAAAACTGCCAATTCAAGCAGAAATATCTGGTGAAATTGATATTCCTGAAAATCAACAACCGGCTGAAGTAGTACAACCTCCTGAATCCTTAGCTATTCCTGAAAATCAACGACCGGCTGAAGCAGTACAACGCCCTAAATCCTTAGCTATTCCTGAAAATCAACAACCGGCTGAAGCAGTACAACGCCCTAAATCCTTAGCTATTCCTGAAAATCAACAACCCACTGAAGCAGTTTTAAAGTTGCGTAAAGGCTTTAGTTTTGATGAAGCTATCCTGATGACAACTCTTTCTAAGTACGCATATGATGTGTTCCAGTATGATGATGGCAGCGTTGACGATGTAGAGCTAAAGACAATTTACAAGGCTCTCTATAAAAATCAGGGATGGGAGTTAGTTCACACCATCCGTAATGACGACACGAATAATCGGGGACTAATTCTCAAAAATACTCAATCAGGAGTTGCTCATCAGTATGCAGTTTCCTTTCGAGGCACAGCCGGTATGGATAACGGTTCCATTGACCTGGATGGTGTAGTTTCTGATGTCGATTGGAAACTAGTTGATTATGGCGGAATGGCTATCCAACGGGCAAAAGTCGTGCGAGGGTTTAATATAGCCTTTGAGTCCATTGCTGATGAAATTCAATTCTTCTTTAAGACTCTGCGGGGTGAATTAAAACCCTCTGATTTCCGGAAGCTCTATCAGTTACCTCCCCTACGGAAATTTGCCTGTCTTACTGCTTTGGCTGATGCGGGAGCAATCCGACTAGGAGCAGAGTTTGATGAACAAGCTCAATACTTAGTTCAGCAAGTATTTGCCGACGGTGAAATTGATGACGATGAAGAACTGGCGGAAGTTTTAACTTTTCTGGAAGAGGAGCTTTTATCTAAGCTAACACCATTAAATGAACAGATAGAGGTATGGGTAACAGGTCACAGTTTGGGTGGCTCCCTCTGTCAACTGGGGGGTCTGGCTCTGCGACGCTGGTTCGGTCCTGCTGCATCTGGGGGATTGCTAATCAAAGTTTATGCGATCGCCGCTTGTAAAATTGGTAATCAAGATTTTGTAGATTTCTACAACCAGCAAATAGGAGAAGAACTTTGCTATCGCATTGAAAATACGTTGGATGCTATTCCCAATATCCCCCTAGATGCTCCCTTCCCGATCTCTGCGATCGCTCCTGAAGGATTAAAGATCGGCAATGTTTTCCTTGGTAAGTTTTTTAACGGTGGTAAACCTATTTCAGTCACGGGATTAGGTGGTCAAAGTTCGTCCATATCCTTTGGCGGATTTGGAAGCATCCCGTTTACCGTGCCGTTTCCCCACAGCCCTGAAACTTACATTCAATTATTGCAGGAGCAGAAACAATTTTGGGAGCAGTTGGCTCGTCCCGTTAAGGATATTGTACGTCCTTTTCTGCTCGAACTGCTGCGTGATGAACATAGAAGCGATGTCAATTCCGATGAATAATCAGCGACTTAAAAGGTGATAAAAATACCAGCAGCGTCAATAGTGCAGATATAACTATCATCAAGTAAACAAGTAAAAGGGAGTGGTGATGAGGGATTGGATCAAAAATTTGCGCTAATTCCTCCCTTATTCTGCGAATCTAGCAGTCTCCGGTACCAGAGCGGCATTTCTTTAACTATCAAATCTGTATATTTTGCTGGTATTATTTGTTGTTTTTTAGCTTATACTGTTTCACACTTATGAATTTTATAATTAAAAATGAAACATAGTACACTACCGTTACCAGATAATCTTGCCGCTATTGCCAACCATCGCCAGCCGCCTGGGAAACTTTGGTCACGTCGCTTGACTATTTTAAATTCGTTTTTATTGTTCGCCATTTTCCTAGTATGGGACTGGCTAACTCGGCGCTTGCAACGGAATCAGCAGCTACGAGCCAAAATGTTAGTGCAGAAGCTGATTCAGTTAGGTCCAACATTCATCAAATTGGGACAAGTGCTTTCTTGTCGTCCCGATCTCATACCACCCATTTATGTAGACGAACTCACTCATCTGCAAGACCAATTACCTCCCTTCTCTAATGATCAAGCTTATAAGGTAATAGAAGAAGAACTCGGATGTCCCTATGACCAAATCTATGCTGAACTGAATCCCGAACCTGTAGCTGCTGCTTCTTTAGGACAAGTTTACAAGGGAAAACTCAAGACAGGTGAAATCGTCGCTGTCAAGGTGCAACGACCTGGAATCATCGATATCCTGGTTCTAGATATTTATTTACTACAGCAATTATCAACTTGGGTACAAAAAAATGTTTCATTCATCCACACCAATATTAGAGCTTTGACCGATGAACTTGCTAATAGTATCTTTAAAGAGATGGACTATGTTCAAGAAGGTTTAAATGCCCAGAAATTTGCCCAACTCTACGGTAATTTGCCGCAAATTTATGTGCCACGCATCTATTCAGCGTACACCACGAGTCGAGTCCTGACAATGGAGTGGGTTAATGGCGTAAAAATCACCTCAACTGACGTGATTCTCGCCCAAGGATTAGACCCTGCTGATTTAATTTCTCTAGAATTTAAATTTGCTTTACAACAACTGCTCAAAGGTGGGTTTTTTCATGCCGATCCTCACCCAGGTAATGTACTAGTAACCCCAGATGGGAAATTAGCTTACCTGGACTTTGGCATGATGAGCGAAGTTGTACCAGAGACGCGTGACTTGTTGATTATCTTCTTTTTACATTTGGTGACTGGTGATTTTCCAGCCCTTGCTCAAGACCTGATTTTATTAGAATTTTTACCCCCAGGAACTGATGTAGTTCCCTTAATTCCCAAACTGACTGAGATGTTTGGCAATATTCGGGAAACTAGTATCGCTGAATTGGGCTTCAAGCAAATGTTTGAGAAGCTATTAAGTTTAATTTACGAATATTCCTGGCAAATTCCTAAATTCTACGTGTTAGTTTTTAGATGCTTTGCCACCATTGAAGGAATAGCTCTCAAATTTAATCCCGATTTTCAGGCTTACAAATTCGGGTATCCCTATATTGCACAATGGGTATTAACCAATCGCTCGCCTGTTTTATGGGATGCTCTCAAAAATTTCTGTTTGAACAACAAGACTATCCAATGGGAGCTAGTGTCAGATTTATTAAATGGTATTTCTCAAAGTGATGATTTTAACCTTTCCCTGACATTAGATCGAATGTTAGAGTTTTTATACTCTTCTCAAGGAAATTCATTACGTAATGTTCTAGTTAATGAAGTTGTTACCAATCTAGAAAAGCTCTCAAAAGAAAGTTTCGATGAGATCATGATGTGGACGAGAGTAATAAACACTCCTTTCGCTTCAGTGACCAGACTAAATGAAATTTGGCACAAGATCCAGCAATTTATAGGTAAATTTTTACTCGTTGTCCCTTTAAACTTTGTCTCTATCGCTGAATTTTCTAAACTGTTTTTCCGGACAGAAGCCCAGCGTTTAGGACAGGAAATAGCCAATCAATTAGGAAGGCGGATATTCATGCGTTTCATCCAAATTTAAAGAGAAAAAAAATTGGTTTGACGCGAAAAAAAAGGCCTATGGCTACCGTGAACGGGGTGAAGCCAAACGATAAGCATTCCTAACGCAATTATCCACCCTACCAGTGGAGAAAATTGTCTATTTTGATGAGTCAAGAATGGACAATCGAGAGCAGTATGATGATGATTGGAACCTTGCGGGGGGACAAAAAGGCTAGGATACAGAGAAAATCAGCTTCATCGCCCTTTCTCCTTGTTGATAAAACCTACGCTTATTTAGGAACTAATATTATTAACTCAGCCACTAGTTTATAGCAATTTTCCATGGAATTGACCCAGTTTTAATGTAAATTGATATCAGCATAAGACCAAATTTGATTTGCCTCCATTATTTGTTGAAAGGAAAGCGTAAAAGCGATGCATTCATTTACATTTCAAGCCCCAAAAACTTTGGTTTGGTTAGCGACTCTAGGTACTCTTTCTTTCTCCATTGGCACGTTCAGTCAACTCCGACCCACAGTTGCCCTAACAATCCCAGAAGAACTCACTCAGATAACTACAGAGTTTAATGCCTTACTCGATCAAGAAATTAGCGCGTTGAATGGGACACTATCAGGGAGCAATATTTCACTCATGGATGCGAATACTCTTTTCGCTGATGTCCTGCTCAAGGAGCTAACAGAAACTAATCAGTCCTGCGTCCAAGGACCTCTCTTAGCCCATGCTATTGCACCCACCAGCATTTGCTCTGATCCAGAAAATTTCCTTTACTACGACGAGATTCATATCACCACCACAGTCCATAGCCGAATTGCAGATATTGCGATCGCAACCTTAAGCCCAGAAGTTCTGAGTGAAACTACTAAACTTATTGTGTTTGGGGATAGTTTCAGCGATGTGGGAAATATCTCCGGTTTTTCTAACGGCACTTTCCCATTTCCAGTTGCCATTCAAGGACCTCTTGCCGGGGAACCGTTATATGCATCAGGTGCATTTACCAATGGTCTGGTTTGGTGGCAGTACCTTGCAAACCAAATGTTTCTAGAAGAGCCTGTTCCTTTTTACGAAAATGTGAGTACAGGAACTTTTCTCACCTCTATCCCCGATGAAGGGATCAACTTTGCCGTAGGCGGAGCAACCAGTGGCATAGATAATTTAGGTAATGTCCAAACTCCGCCTTTTCCAATTGATCTACCGGGACTCCAGGATCAGATAGAAGCGTTTGACCTGGTCGTGGGAGAGGGTGGAGAAGCAGATCCAGATGCTCTTTACATAGTTTGGGCGGGAGCTAATAACTTTTTCGGAGCTTTCATTCCACAAGACCCGACTAATCCCTTTGCCCCATTCCCAGACTTGACAAAAGACCCGACTTTGCCTGTCAGTGATATTAGTGCTGCCATTAAGAGCTTGTATGCTTTAGGAGCAAGAAATTTTCTGGTTGGGAACAGATTTGACTTAGGCCAGACACCTCTAGCTCAAGAATTGCAAGTCGTAAATACGCCTGTCCCGACCTCTGTAGCTGAACCTAATCAGCTAGCCGGAATAATTATTGGTTTAGGGTTCATTCTAATTACTCGTGGTAAATCTAGCAAGCGTGTCATGAAGGTCAATAATAAATACTTGACCGACGCTCTAGGCATGAGGGTGTGAGAATATCTCAGCCCTCTACCAGAGTCCCGGTGCCGCCCAGTTTCATAGGTTAGATCGGTTGTCAATTTTCTACCGTTTCAGCTTTTTCTTGTAGGTAAAGCAATCTCGCAATCATTGCCATAAAACCGATACTACCCGTAGTAACAACTAGAAATAGCCAAGGCAGTGGACGCATTCCAAGTGCCTTGGCCTGAGGTACAACAAAGCTCCATCCAATACCTATACTCAGAAGCAAATCTAACCAAATCTGATTACCCCAAAAATTTCTGATATGCTCAGTCCAAAATCCCAACAAACCTCCAGAAGCTACTGCGTAAACCGAGAATGTTAAGAACAAAACCGACAGGAAGGCAGGAAAAATCCATAGATTTTTTATATGGACATTATTGTCTCTAAAGGTGACGTACAACGCAAATAGCAGGAAAAGAAACAGTGTAATTGTTGGTATCAGAGATGTGATTGACATTTGTATTTTATGGTTATCATCATTGCAGCTATTTTAGCACCAGAGAAACATACAGCTACAAGCATCTACAAGGATATGGACAATTTTTTGGAGGTAGGAAAATAAGTATATTTTTAGGGATATTTCCCAGAATGAACAGTAAGTATATGTTTGGAGTTATAGGGATGGAAACCATAATCATAAACAAACAAGTCAATGATATAGTCTAGATTTTTTTTGAGCCTGTCAAGACTAGTTGTACTCCTGCTATAATTCATCATGTAAATTTGATTATCTAGAGTTTTTTGATGTCGAAACCTTCCTCCATTATCGATGCTGATATGAGTCTATCTGTGACTCCAGAACTTCTCAAAGGTGTGCAAGCTTTCCTTTATCAATGATGGAATAAGTATAGAGGGAATTTTTGAGGTTGATGATGTCTGCGACGGGCTACGCCTACGCCACGGTTGAGTGTCCAAGTCAAGTCAGATTTAGTTCTCTTTAGACTTTATTTACCAAAGAATTGGGTCTAAAGCCCCGTCATTCTACGACGGCTTTTTCATGATTGTTGCTCATAATTGTGGTACGATTACGTTAGTGCAACTGACGTAACCATGCTGGTATTTGAGGCAAAACTTGAGGGTACAAACGAACAGTATCAGTCGCTTGACGAAGCGATTAGAACTGCGCGGTTTGTTCGCAATGCTTGCTTGAGATACTGGATGGACAATAAGGGTATTGGGCGATACGACCTGAGTAAATTCTGCGCTATCCTTGCCGCTAATACCAAGTTTCCTTGGGTAGCCAAGTTGAACTCGATGGCTCGTCAAGCTTCGGCGGAAAGAGCGTGGTCTGCGATTGCTAGATTTTTTGATAACTGCAAGAAATCTCAACCAGGGAAGAAAGGTTATCCACGATTCAAGAAAGAGCAAACGCATGGTTCTGTTGAGTACAAAACTAGTGGATGGAAGCTTTCTGATGACCGGAGATACATCACTTTTAGCGATGGATTTAAAGTGGGAACTTTCAAGCTCTGGGGAACTCGTGACCTGCATTTTTACCAATTGAAACAATTTAAGCGAGTGCGGGTGGTGCGTCGTGCTGATGGTTACTATGCCCAGTTTTGCATTGACCAAGAGCGAGTAGAAAGACGAGAGCCAACGGGTAAAACTATTGGTATTGATGTTGGTTTGAACCACTTCTACACCGATAGTAACGGGGAAACAGTTGCAAACCCTAGACACCTGCGTAAGTCCGAGAAGTCTTTGAAACGGCTGCAACGTCGTTTGTCTAAAACTAAAAAGGGTTCTAACAATAGAATCAAGTTTAGAAATAAACTTGCTCGTAAACACCTCAAAGTAAGTCGTCAGCGTCAAGATTTTGCCGTGAAAACAGCAAGGTGCGTAGTGAAGTCTAACGACCTCGTGGCGTATGAAGATTTGCAGGTGCGGAATATGGTCAAGAATCATCGCTTGGCTAAATCTATTAGTGATGTGTCGTGGTCGTTGTTCCGGCAATGGGTTGAGTATTTCGGTAAGGTTTTTGGTGTAGTGACTGTTGCAGTTTTGCCCCATTACACTAGTCAGAATTGCTCTAATTGTGGTGAGATTGTTAAAAAATCTCTTAGTACCAGAACCCATGTTTGTTCTCATTGTGGGCATACCCAAAACCGGGATTGGAACGCGGCGCGGAACATTTTAGAACTCGGATTGAGTACGGCGGGTCACGTCGGAACTAACGCCTCTGGAGACATCGACCTCTGCTTGGGTGGAGAAATCCCTCCAAGTAAGTCGAGTCGCGGAAAGAGGAAACCCAAGAAGTGATTCTTGGAATCACCGTGGCTTCAGTCCGGTGAGGATGTCAAGAATTAGCTCCAAACTCTAAGTCTAAGATGAAAAAGCAAGCTTGATATTTTTTCACTTACAGGAGAATAACATGAGTTTTGACGCTCAAGAAAATCACACCCAAGAATATAAAACTGTCGAGCTACCCCAAGGAATACTTCACTACAGCGATCGCGGACAGGGACCAATATTAATCTTTCTACACGGGCTTCTGGTTAACGGACGACTCTGGCGTGATGTTGTATCTCTACTCGAAGGCGAGTTTCGCTGCATTGTCCCAGACTTACCTCTCGGCTCTCATGTCCAACCAATGAACCCCGACACTGACTTAACTCCACCTGGTCTTGCTCGCTTAGTAGCAGATTTTGTTACAGCCCTTGGTTTAGATGATGTCACCTTAGTTGGTAACGATACAGGCGGTGCTATATGCCAATTAGTCATTAACCAGTACCCCGAAAAAATATCAGGACTTGTACTTACTAACTGTGATGCTTTTGAAAACTTTTTACCGCTGTTGTTTCGTCCCATTCAATATGCTGCTCACATACCAGGCTTTATATTTGCATATGCACAGTTAATGCGCTGGCGTTTAGCTCGACATATCTTGTTTGGGCTACTTGCACACAAACCCTTGGAGTCAGAAGAAGAGTCTGCATACTTTACACCGCTAATTCGTTTTTCTGGCGTGCGTCATGATCTAACTAAAGCTGTGCGTGGTATTTCCAATCGTTACACTCTTGAAGCAGCCCGTTCCTTTCCCAATTTTAAGCAGCCAGTTTTGATTGTTTGGGGTGAAAACGATCCATTCTTTTCTGATCACTTTGCTGAACGCCTCAAAAAATCCTTCCCTAATGCTCAACTAGAGCGTGTGGCAAAATCGCGTGCTTTTGTACCTGAAGATCAACCTGAACTGCTAGCGCAGTTGATTACAAATTTTGCTGTTACTGTTGCTGCATCGGTGAGAGGTTAAGGGAAAAGGAGCGATCAGGTTTACAGAGAATGGTTTCATAGAAAGTTACCACACAATCAAAGAAACCCTATGAACCAGGTGATTCTATTTGAGAAACCCGTTTTTCCAATTTATTAACTTGTTGCTTTAATTCCACAATTAACGTAGCCAAGCGCTCAAATCTTTGCTCTAGCGGCGATAAATTACGTTCAGCATCCGTTCGCTGTGGTGAGGTCAGCGATGTTCTTGGTGATGGAGATTTACCCATTTGACTCAACTGAGACTCTACTCGCCTTAAGCGCGACTCAACACGATTGAAATCTGCTTGTAGATTGTTAAAGCGAGACTCGATTTGCTGTGATGAGGCTGGGTTAGATAATAAGCCCATCCAAACGATAATTACCAAAACTCCGGCTAAAATTAATCTGCGAAACATTTGATTGACTCCTGCGGTGGAGGTAGGAGGTGGGAAATGATCATCTGTTTTTGGTATTCTCCCTGTCTCCATGTCCCCCTTTTGCTACTTTGATTTATTCATCTGGCTGTAAGTTAGAAAATAGCTGCTGCCAATTGATATAATTAGCATTATTTTCACCTGCTTTGACTTCTAAGGTGATATTATGAGCATCTGATTGTTGTAGCGATCGCACACAAATTTCAGCTACATCATCGCGGCTAATCTTGCCCCTAATATTATCACCTTGTTCAAAGATTAATTCCTTGCCACCTGTTTCCTCAGTTAAAGCACAAGGTCTAATAATTGTATAAGGAATCCCACTGGCTCTTAAACTCTCTTCCCCTTTCAACTTCCAAGTTAAGATTCCTCCCAATTGGTCATTTAATCTCACGGCTGGGGGTTCCTCATCTAAATTAATCCCTGGTCTTCCCGGACGAGTTACTCCGGCTGAACTAACAAGGACAAACTGCGGAACAGCCTCCCCACCATAAGCCTTGATGGATTCTATTTGGAGCGCAAAATTACCAGGTGAAAACTTGGGATTTAAAGCCCCATCATATTCAAACTTACTCAACATCAGTTGGAATGAGGAAATTTTCCCAGCATAAATTGGCGGCGCATCTGGCAAAACTTTGGCGCGAAATACAGGAACCAAATCTTTAAAAGGAACGCGAACAGTTATCCAAGTATTATCTACAGTGTCAAAAGAATGACTATAACCAACACCATCCCATTTTGGATCTGTCCGTAAAAATAGTTTATAACGCTGACCGTCACCTTTAACCCGAAGTTCGACACCTTCGTAATCAGATAAATTAAAGGGAGGTTCAAAATTCTTCGTTCTCACCGAAGCAAATCCGCCAGAGTTAGCCGTGGAGACATTCCCAGCAAATACAGCGGTATTTTCTAATAATTGCATATTACTGGCACTCACACCACCCATAACCACATCATCCACTGCACCCCAAACATTTCTTAATTCCGCCGAAGGATTAGTGAAATCAAATATCAGTTTTTCATTAGCTGGAGGTAGATATTTAGCCGCAGCTTCTACCAAGTTTTTCACACCTTGATATTCCACATTTTCGGGAGTATCCCCGACAATTTCCGGCAGATAAAATTTCACACCCTGCTTATACTTCGCTCTATCTGGTGTGTCGCCTTCTACTGGTTGTACACGGACGGAGGTACAACAAACTACAGCTTGGATATTAGCCATCACCATAGAATTCAAAGTTTCTGGTTTAGTGATATCCCCAGCGACTAAATCAATATCATCGCCGAGAATTGACCGTGCTTTCTCTATATCTCGTACAAGGGCGCGAACTTTTTCCCCCCGTTCCAGCAGTCGCTGCACAACTCGTTTTCCCACTCCACCCGTCGCACCAGCCACCAGTATTACACCCACATTTCTTCCTCCATTGGGTAGATTTTGATTATCGTTGGGACGACCTTGAATTAACTGCTGTACCCAGTTCAGCAAAGGAAACACCTCGAAATAAGTTAAGGTGTCGATAAATCTGCCTAAGTCCCATTGAGAACGATTTTTGTCAGCCACAATCGCGTCCTCATAATTTTTTTTCTGTTACATATATGATAACGGAACCATTGGCAGCAATTAAGAGGCAGGGGGGCAGGGAGCAGGGAGCAGGGGTGAGATGGAAATTACACTGATACTATCTTCTTTTTTTCCGACTCTGTGTACTCTGCGCCTCTGTGGTTAGTTATTTCTGCAATGTTCCATCTTCTTGCTCAAGCGCGTTAGGATACTTAAGAAAATATTGCTATGAAAACAGAAATTTACTTATGAGCCAAATTGAGCAAGCTCAAGCTGAGTATGAAACTTTTCCCCAAGCAGTTGAAAGTGTAATCATTAGCACGGTTAATTCAGCAGGTGTACCCAATGCTAGTTACACTCCTTTCGTGATGGATGATGCTAAAAATATCTATATCTACGTGAGTGGTTTAGCAACCCATACCCAAAATCTTCATGTCAATCCTCATGTGAGTGTCTTATTTATTGAGGATGAATCGAAAAGTGACCAAATTTTTGCCCGTCGTCGCTTGAGTTTTGATTGTACCGCGACCTTGATAGAGCGTGAAACTGAGACTTGGAATCAAATTGTTACCCAATTTCAAGAACGTTTTGGCGAACTTATTCAAGTTTTTCGCGGTTTACCAGACTTTCGGATTTTTCGCTTAACTCCTAGCGCTGGTCGTTTTGTGATTGGTTTCGGGACAGCTTATCAAATTAGTGGTGACCAACTCGATAAACTAGTTCATATTAAGGGCAATAAATAATATATGCTTCAGTTTCAACCTCTTGGCTTTGGGCATAAAGTTATTCATACATCTCTAGGGGCGATGGTTTACTATACCCAAACCACTGCACCTTGGTTAAATGCTGAGACGGAAAATTTACCGCCCTTATTGTTCTTACACAACTTTGGCGGTGGGGCTTCTGCTTATGAATGGTCGAAAGTTTACCCAGCTTTTGCCCCTACACACCGAATTTTAGCACCAGATTTAATTGGTTGGGGAGAATCTGCCCATCCAGTCAGAGATTATCAAATTAGGGATTATCTCACGACTATACAGGAGTTTATCAGCCAAACTTGTCGCCAACCAGTAACGGTGGTGGCTTCTTCTTTGACAGCCGCTTTTGCTATTCGTCTGGCTATTACCCATCCTGATTTATTTCACAACTTGTTTTTAGTCTGTCCCTCTGGGTTTGATGACTTTGGTCAGGGGGCTGGACGCAGAATACCATTGCCAATTATTAATTCGCCGCTATTGGAGAATTTAATTTATACTCTGGGTGCTGAAAATGAATTTGCTGTGAGAAATTTTTTGCAAAACTTTCTGTTTGCTCAACCAGAACGAGTTTCTCAAGAAATGGTAGCAGCTTATTTAACGTCTGCACAACAGTCTGATGCTAAGTTTTCCGCCTTGGCATTTTTGCGGGGAGACTTGTATTTTGATTTGAGTTTGTACATCCAACAGCTGAAAATTCCCACGGTATTCTTTTGGGGAGAGAAGGCACAATTTACCAGCATCAAGCTGGGGCGACGTTTAGCCAATCTGAATCCGGGCGCAATTCAAGATTTTTATGCGATCGCAGATACAGGAATATTACCCCATCTCGAAACCCCAGAAGTTGTAATTGGTCTATTGCAACCCTATTTAAAAGCTTAGTTGTAAATATTCATACTAATATGCTACATTGTATGGTAAAATGTTTTTCTTTTGACCATTGCCACAACATCAGTCTAAAATTTGAGAATCTGAATCAACTTTTAAGCTTTGTAAAGGCAATTGCCGAAAACGAGCTTCACCACCTGGACTCAAAGCTGCTACGCAGCAGACAAACATTGATATAGGTAACATCAATCTCTTAAGATTGTTGACATTGCGTCTTTGCTGACTATAAAGCTTTATATTTAATAAAGATATATTGTTAACATTAGTAAAAAACCTGAAAAGATTGGGGGAAAATAAGTGCTATGAGTCGTGTAGGCGTTTTATTACTCAATCTCGGTGGCCCTGATAAGCTAGAGGATGTCGGGCCTTTTTTGTATAACCTATTTTCCGACCCAGAAATTATTCGCCTACCGTTTAGCTGGCTGCAAAAACCTCTAGCTTGGTTGATTGCTTCACGGCGAACTAAAACATCTCAAGCCAATTATAAGCAAATTGGCGGCGGTTCTCCACTAAGGCGAATCACTGAGGAACAAGGGCAAGCCCTGAAACAACAGTTGGGTGATTTGGGACAAGAAGTGAATATCTATGTGGGAATGCGTTATTGGCATCCTTACACAGAAGAGGCGATCGCACAAATTGCGGCTGATCATATCGAACACCTGGTAATTTTACCACTGTACCCACAATTTTCCATTAGTACTAGTGGTTCTAGCTTTCGGCTGTTAGAAAAACTTTGGCAAGAAAAGCCAGAACTTCAGCCCATTGACTATACTGTGATTCCCTCTTGGTACAAAGAACCAGGCTATTTACAGGCCATGGCGGAACTCATAGTTCAACAACTCGATCAATGTCCCAATCCCGACGAAGCTCATATCTTTTTCAGCGCTCACGGAGTTCCCAAAAGCTACGTTGAAGAAGCAGGAGACCCCTATGAGCAAGAAATTGAAGAATGTACTGCTTTAATTATGCAGACTCTCAATCGACCCAATCTTTACACCTTGGCTTACCAAAGTCGTGTCGGCCCAGTAGAATGGCTCCAGCCTTATACTGAAGATGCCCTCGAACAACTCGGCGCACAAGGGATCAAAGATTTAGTTGTTGTCCCTATCAGTTTTGTCTCAGAACATATCGAGACTCTACAAGAAATTGATATTGAATATCGAGAAATAGCCGAAGAGTCAGGAATTCATAACTTCCGTCGCGCATCTGCTCCTAATACTCATCCAGTATTTATTAAAGCATTGGCAGACCTAGTAATTGATGCACTAAATAACCCTAGTTTCAAGCTTTCCCAAGCTGCACAAATGAAAAAAATGGTGAAAATGTACCCCCAAGAGAACTGGGAATGGGGTATGACTACTAGCGCCGAAGTCTGGAATGGTCGGATTGCGATGCTGGGCTTTATTGCTTTAATGATTGAGCTAGTTACTGGTCATGGTTTTCTGCACATGATTGGCATTTTGCAGTAAATTCACAATACAATAGCAATTCTCAAATTGGTGGGGACGCAAGACTTTGCGCCCCTATTTTATATCATCCTTTGAGAAGATATAGCTGGGTAGTAGGAAGCGGGGGAGCAGGGAGCAGGGGGAACAAGAATTTTCAAAGTCCCCCAAACTTGGGGGATTTAGAGGGCAAAACAGGCTAAAACGCAGACAGACAAGACTTGTGTGTACACCGTAGCCTCGCTTGCGGGGAGCGGCTAAAGGTGGGGTCTTATGACACAAACGAGAATTTACCGACTTCTGTGTACACCGTAGGGCTAAAGGGGAGATGAGGAAGAAAAATTTTGGTACAAGCCCAACGTCTTCTCCCCTGCTCCCTGCTCCCTGCTCCTCTGCCTCTTCTCCCTGCTCCCTGCTCCTCTGCCTCTTCTCCCTGCCTAAATACCTAGTCGTTGGTAAACCTGATCTAAATGGCGGAGATGTTGCTGTGGGTCAAAACACGTTTCAATTTCTGCTGGGGACAGATTTTCAGTTACACGCGGGTTTTGAGTAATTAACGCGTGGAAGTCTCCTTCTGGCTTGTTCCAAGCAGTATGAGCGCTTTCTTGGACAATGGCATAAGCTTCTTCTCGGTTCATTCCCTTGTCTATTAAAGCCAGGAGAACTTTTTGGCTAAACACTACACCGCCATAACAGTTGAGGTTCCGCGCCATGTTTTCTGGATACACCAGCAAGTTTTTCACCAATCCGGTAATTTCTACCAGCATAAAGTGAGTCAAAATGCAAGCATCTGGCAAAATTACCCGTTCTACAGAACTATGGGAAATATCCCGTTCATGCCACAAAGCCACGTTTTCCAGGGCTGCACCAGCATGACTTCTCACTAGCCTAGCCATTCCCGTCAACCGTTCCGAACGGATGGGGTTGCGCTTGTGGGGCATGGCTGATGAGCCTTTTTGACCTTTGGAGAAAAATTCTTCAACTTCTAAAACGTCTGTTCTTTGGAGATTCCGAATTTCTACAGCAAAGCGTTCAATGGATGCAGCGACCAAGGCTAATTGTTGCACATAGTCGGCATGGCGATCGCGCGAAATTACTTGAGTCGAGGCCGTATCAGGTTTGAGTCCCAGTTTTTCACAAGCGATCGCTTCCACTCGTGGTTCAATATTGGCATAGGTTCCCACAGCACCGGAAATTTTCCCCACGGCGATGGTTTCCCGGAGAATTTTCAGCCTTTCTTGATGGCGCAACACCTCAGCCAACCATCCAGCTAACTTAAATCCAAAAGTCATCGGTTCAGCGTGAATACCGTGTGAACGGCCAGTCATGACTGTATAACGATGTTCTCGCGCCTTGAGGCGAATTACCTGAATCAACTCTTCCAGGTGTTGGGATATGAGATCCAGACTAGCAACTAATTGTAGTCCTAAAGCGGTATCTAGTACATCCGAGCTAGTTAAACCCAGATGAATATAACGCCCAGCATCTCCCACATATTCATTGACATTGGTTAAAAAGGCAATGACATCATGACGGACTTCAGCTTCAATTTCCAACACTCGCTTCGGGTCAAAATTCGCCTTAGCTTTAATTTCTTCAACTGCCTGAGAAGGGATATAACCCAGTTCAGCTTGGGCTTCACAAACTGCAATTTCCACCTGAAGCCAGGTTTTTAATTTGTAAGTTTCAGTCCACAGGTTGCCCATTTCGGGCAGAGTATAACGCTCAATCAACGTTCGCGGCAGAATACAACTGTCATATTCTACAGTTTAATTAACCCAACCATAACTATCAGTTAGGCAATAAATTCAATAGCGGCGATTTCTGCGGCGGCGTTTTAAGCGCTTGGGATGCCTAAAATAGCGGAGAACACGATTAATTAAGCGAGAGGCTTGTTTTTTTCTTTGAGCATTTCGCGTACTATTATTTATTACTCCTCCCTGAACAGGAGTTTTAGCAGTGCGTGGGATAGCATTTTTAGTTGGGGTGATATCAGTACCGTATCTTCTAGCATAAACCTGGGTAAACTCTGCACCAAAAAACAGAATTTGGGCAGCATAGTAAACCCAAGCGATGATTACCACCAGTGAACCAGCTGCACCATAGGTTGAACCCAAAGTACTCCTACCGATATACTGTCCTAACAAAAACTTACCGATGGAAAATAAGAGAGAGGTAAGCAATGCACCAATTAAAACATCACTCCAAGTAATTCTGACATCTGGTAAAACTTTAAAAATTAGTGCAAAAATAACTGTAGTAATGGCAAAAGAAAGCATAAAATTGAGCATCTGCCAGATGGAATCAATTTCTGGTAAGGCGTTGCTAAAGTAAGTTGTCAGTGCTGATAATCCGGCACTAATGACTAAGGAAACGAGAAGTAAAAACCCAATGCCTAAAATCATGGTGAATGATAAGAAGCGTTGGCGAATGATGGTCATGATGCCACGTCCAGGTTTAGCTTTGACATCCCAAATGGTGTTAAGGGAATCTTGTAACTCCGCAAATACACCAGTAGCACCTATGAGTAAAATTACAACACTAAGAATAGAGGCGATCGCACCGGCTTGTGGTCTGCTAGCATTTTTAATGGCTGTTTCTATAAATTGTGCGCCATCTCTGCCCACCAAATCCCCAATTTGGCGAACAATTTCACCTCTGGCGGCTTCTTCTCCAAATACTGCTCCGGCGATCGCAATTACAATAATTAGCAAAGGTGCAATAGAAAATATCGTGTAATAAGCTAATGCTGCGGCTAACCGTGAGGCTTTATCTTCACTCCATTGTTTAAAAGTTTCTGGAAATAGCGTCCAAATCGCCTGTAATTTCATGAAATCAGTCTCCTTATACTAGGAAGTTGCTACCCTCCTGCTATATTTGATACTGGTTTTCGAGTTGGCTACATCTTCCTAAAGGTATTTTTGCCCTATTCGTGAGACAGAATTTATATCTCTGGGAAAGAATGTAGAGATTTTCCCACAAAGGTTTCTACAAGGATTCAGGTGATGATTTGAGGAATGAAGGGTTGAAAGTCTTTATAAAAAATTAACACTGCTAAAATGGGATGAATTTGCCTTGAATTCGTGACTTAAAATCCCCAATCTTCCCATAGTTTTTTTAACTTTTTTCTTTGACTATTCTGGAGAATTTTCCATCCGTCTTTAATTGCGCTTTTCTCTTTTTTTGTTAGTTTCCAAGACAGAGGTGGTTTATATTCCCCCTTCTTATTAAATAAAGCAATATCTGGTTTATTTTCCTTGTTCTTATTAAATAAAGCAAGAGGTTTTCTCTTTTTCTTAACTTCATCAGCAGAATGAGATTTCTTAAATTCCTCAAATTCCTTAGCACAAGGAAAAGAGATAGGGAAATGTTCGATAACTACTTCGTTTTTAAATTTTTCTTTGAGAAGTTCTACCTCAGTATAAGTTCTAGATAGCTGAGTAGTATTGCGAACGCTAAACAAGGTTAGGAATGGACCTATTATCGCCTGAAGCCAGCCTCCATCACCGTTTATGGGTTCACTAATAGGTTCTTCAGGAAAGGCATTAATCTGTAACAAAAGGACTCGTTTAATCTTAAGTCCCTTATTAGGCTCTAGCCATTCATTGAGCCATTCCACCATTGTTACCATACCAGAATTATCGAAATAGCCACCATCCGCAATATGGTAATTAGGTTTTTGGTCAACAGAATTACGAGAAATTGGCGATATATAGGAAAAACTTGCTGAAAGTCTTGCGGCTGTGACAATATTCATGTCCGATTTAGGATAAAGGTTGTTGAAGTCCACTGTGTAGTTTTTGTTATTACATTCACAAAAGGTCATCGGTGAAATTAGAAAGCGACGACCATCTTCAACTAGAGTGGCATTAAAGATAGGAATAGGAATTTGACCCTTGAAAATTTGTTCACGCCAATCAGCTAAAGTTGTTTTTTTCTTGGGATATTCTAACTCTCCTTGCCAATCTGTCTCTAGTGCTGTTCCGCGATCACACATTTTGGGAGCGAGCGAAGGAAGCCCAATGATACGCCATAAATCAGGATAAGCTAATCCCCAACCTACCGCATCTAAACTATCTTGAGTAGCACTTCTAAAGATACTAGACTTATCAGCCTGATCAGGCTCAAGAGTCCCCTCAGAATTAAATCTATCAAGATAATACATCGTTCCGACTGAACCACCAGAGACAGAGCTAATAATACCAATTGCCTTGGTAAACGAGTCACCTAGCTCTTCTTGTAATCCCGTCAACACTTGAACTGTCCAGCCTGCGGCTTGAATTCCACCCCCACTCGCACAGACAACTACTAAAGTCTTTTCATCATTTCCCTGATGTTCGAGACGTTTATCTATTGCCTTTTTCAAATCGTCTAGACTAGGCTTTTCTCCATTATCATCCTTCAATTCAAAAAAGTGATTGACCCTAAATAGCGAATACATCAAAGCAACAAAAACAACAAATGGCAGAAAGATAGGAAAGCGATAGTAATCGAAATAGAAGGTTAGGCTTCCTGACAAGGGTGCTATCATCATGATGATTAGCATCACATACATTAAGGCAGGCGCTTCTTTCTGATCGGGTTTAGCTTGTGGCTGAAATATTAAACCAATGAATACATAGAGAATTAAGGCGACTATAAAAAAGGCAAAGCTACCCAGATGACCTTCAAGTAATTGCTGTTTTTCTGTGCCAATATAGCCATTAGGTTTGTTGTTGGTAATACAATTAACGAAATCAATGAGTAACTCATTGCTCGCAAATTTATTGAATATCCATTCTTTTGTCTGAATCACTACAAACAACAGGACTAAACTCAATACTGGGGCGATAATTACTGCTAGTTTGAGTTGATTTTCTGTAATTACCTCTTTTTGGTTGGGCTTATTTTTTGTAATTTCCTCTTTTGAAAGGCAATAGCAGTTGCCCCAAATCCATAAACTCAAAGCGATAGCCACCAAATAGAGGCATTTATCAGAAATTGCGAGACAAGGTAATAAATCACCCTGAAAACGCTCTGGTGCATTTTTAAGGATCATAGAGGCATTTAAAATGACTCCTAGTACTGCCATATTTGCACTGACAATTACAGAGATTAGTTGCCCCAAACCACGAAGAACAAATAAATTTTTCAGTATGTTTGGTAGTAATAATGTAGCTACTAGAGGTAAAAAGAACAGTAGCAAGCCCCAGAAAATAGGCGCTCGCAGAAAGAAAAGATATCTCCAGACCGGATCGGGTATGAGCCGCCAAATCACTACAGCGATCACAATAGTGACGATGTTTTTGGCGATTTTAATGGCGATTTTAATGGCGATTTTGGCGATTTTAATAGCGATGTCAATTCTTTCAGGCTTGATTTTTTGTTTAATCATGACTTAGACTTGCGAAATGTGCGATGTAAAGCGAGAAATAAGAAAAAATAGATAGTGTTGGGTTTCATTTCCTCAACGAAACTCATTACACCACTTCCGGCAGCTATGATAGGGGAGGGACAAGGAGAAAAACTGTATTGCCTAATAGCCGGAAGCGCTGTAGCGATCGCACCACAAACTCTTTGAAATTTGGATAATCATGAGATTAAACAGTCTAAAAAGTTTAATAGGTATTCGCAATTTACTTGGCAAAAGGATGAGAAGCAATGGAACTTTGCCAACTTAAGCACAGGGAACTTAAGAATTTTGACAAGCGATCGCTCTAAACCATCAGTAGCAATCCCTCCAAAGGTTTAGGTTTTCAGCCAATTAAACCGCAAAATTGTTTTAAATTGTTAAAATTCGCTATCTAGAAAATATAGTATCAATAAGCACATTAATCAATCGCTATACTCTTGTAAATCTCGATCTGATGTCCATATACTCTCGCTAACGCCACTTTACTAACATTTGGTGAAATCAAACCACTGAGAGTATGACGCTGCCTATAGGCTGACTAATTCTCTTGTTTGCTTGGGGTTTGTGTAAATCAAATACAACGTGTTCTTCATGCCTACAAAACAACGCAGACGTGGTGTTTTCCTTACGCTGAAAGGATTGTATAAACTTCAGGATGCAAGACAACAAGCAGAATTTAATGAAAACAAAAATAAGCGATTTACACTTGCTCATCTCAGTGATCACATAGGTTTAGACACTCATACCCTGTGTAAGATTTTTAGGCGTAACGGCAAGGTTGATACGCAGTCTCTGACTCGATGCTTTCAGGCATTCAACCTGTTATTAGAGCCGGATGATTATGTGATCCCCACGACTCCACTGCTCATAACTAGCTCACTGTCACAGCAGCCAGAAACCTGCAAAGATAAGACTTTAGACAGACAGGAGGGCGAAGAACTTGGGCTAAAATTTGACCTAGATATCAATGAGGTTAAGTTTCAGATGACTGAACCTACAGACATTCGCCAAAGAGCGATCGCACTACTGCAACAATTACCACGAGAGTCTTTAGTAAAAGCACTGGAATTTTTAGAATCCCTTGCTTATGAATCTTTACCTCTATCCGAAACCCCAGAAACTCCAAATAGTGAAGCTGCTTTATTGCAAATTATTCAACGTTGCTTATCTCTGGAAGAACAAAATAGATTCTCTGACCTGCGTCAGCAAAAAGAGAATGGAGAAATTACAGAAACAGAGAATCAAGAACTACTGACATACATCAACAGCGTTGAACAACAAGAAGCTGAACGCGCAGAAGCATTGATTCAGTTAGCTCAAATTCGCCAAGTTGATTTAAACGTGCTGATGAATGAGTTTTTACCTACAGATAATAATTTAACCTGAGATTATATTATCTCGGATAAATGACTTAAGCACTGTCCTATACTATTGCATCCTATCGATTGTGCGGTATTGAATCACTTCAGCTATATGATTGGCTTTTAATTCCTCTTCCCCAGCTAAATCTGCAATAGTCCGCCCGACTTTGAGAATGCGATCGCTCGCCCTTGCAGATAAGCCTAATTTTCTAATTGCTGCTGCCAATAAACTGCGGCTAGTCATCTAACTTGCACCATTTCTGAAGATGATGGCTTTGCATTTGAGCA
Organism: Nodularia sp. LEGE 04288; assembly: GCF_963896525.1. NCBI lineage: Bacteria > Bacillati > Cyanobacteriota > Cyanophyceae > Nostocales > Nodulariaceae > Nodularia > Nodularia sp. LEGE 04288. Next base: position 49,797 of record NZ_CAWQOY010000105.1, on the reverse strand, counting down.
TTGCAACGCAGATTTATTTCTCCTTGAAAACGGGTAATGGCGCGATCGCGTGCCATTGTAACTCTCTCTAAAACAGTCTCCTGATTTAGTAAATTTCTGCCCTCCTGCTATATTTGATACTGGTTTTCGAGTTAGCGACATCTTCCTCAAGGTGTTTTTGCCGTATTCTGGAGGCAGAATTTATATCTTTTGACTCCCTAACACTTTTCAAACACCCTCTTAAGCAAGCGCAAAACTTTTTGGTCTACTGACTTTATATAAATTTGAATGCTAAAATGGCAGAGTTACGATAAATTTTGTTCCCTTTCCAGTTGTGGAATTGCAGTTAATATTTCCATTATGTTTATCAACAATAATTTGGTAACTAATAGCTAATCCTAGTCCTGTTCCTTTACCTACAGGTTTGGTTGTAAAAGATGGCTCAAAAATTTTAGCTTGCACTTCAGGCGGTATACCAAGAGCATTATCTTCGATGCAAATAATCACGGATTTTTGTTGATGATCGACTGATGTAGTGATGGTGATTGTATAAGGGTAAGAACTAGCTATATTCTCCTTTGTTTGGTTTGCGTGCAGTTCACCAAAGGCATCAATAGCATTGGCGATCATATTCATAAATACCTGGTTCAGTTGTCCAGGATAACAAGTAATCGTAGGTAAATCGCCATAGTGTTTAATAATTTCAATTTCTGGGCGATCGCCTTGATCTTTCAATCGATGTTTTAATAGCATTAAAGTACTATCTATGCCTTCGTGAACCTGAAACTCCACCGGAGACGTAATATCAGAACGAGCAAAGGTTCTCAAGGACAAGCTAATGTCCTTCAGCCGACTAATACCTTGGTACATTGATCCTAAAATTTTTGGTAAATCCTCGATCATATACTCTAAGTCGATTTCTTCCACAAATTCTTCAATTTCTGGATCTGGTTGTGGTAGCTTTTTTTGTTGGAGATTGATCAAATTCAGGAGATCCTGCACATAGTTTTCAATATGAGAACAATTTATACTAATAAACCCAATGGGATTATTAATCTCATGCCCAATACCGGCAACTAGTTGTCCCAGAGTGGACATTTTTTCACTTTGAATAAGTTGTAATTGAGTTTGTTGTAGTTGCTGTAGAGATTGCGATAATTCTAGCGTGCGTTCTTCTACTCTAAATTCTAGGGTGCGGGTGAGATGAGAAATTTTCAGATGTAACTTTAATCGGGCAATGACTTCTTCTTGTTGAAAGGGTTTAGTAATATAATCGACTGCACCTATTTCCAGTCCTTTGACCTTATCTGTGGCATCAGATAAAGCCGTCATAAAAATTATTGGTATATTCTGAGTCTGGGGATTAGCTTTCAGTCTGCGGCAGGTTTCAAATCCATCTATACCTGGCATCATCACATCAAGGAGAATTAAATCAGGATGGGCGTATTCTGTTTGTTCAATTGCCGATTCTCCATCTGTGGCCATGAGAGCTTTCCAACCAAATCCTTGAATTGCCTCTGATAGCACTTTCAGATTATTGGCATTATCATCCACTAATAGAATATATTTTGACTGTGCAAGAGCATCGGTGATCATTGACGTAACTCCGTGATGACAAATGATTTCAGAAATTTACGGATTTTTGCTGTTTGAAAGTTGGCAGTAAGTTGTCTCAATTCATTGACGAAGTGTGTGAGTTGACTATTTTGCTGAATTAGCTCTTGGAGAATTACCTCAATTGCCGGAATATCTCCCATCATTGCCAGATGGTACAGTTGCTGCAAAATATCCTGTGATGGCAAAACCAATTCAGTCTCAGGTGACGGTTGTTTAGGCGTGGATTGTTCATAAATCCATTCAACTTTGAGCAATGATACCAGTGCATTGAATAGTTCATTGATTTGCAAAGGTTTGGGCAAAAATGCCGTTGCGCCCGATTGTAAACTGCGTTGGCGATTTTCTTCAAACACGCTAGCACTAGAAACAATAATGGGAATAGAAGAAGTTTGGGGATTTGTTTGTAAATGAACCATCAGTTCAAAACCATCCATGTTAGGCATAGCTAAATCCAGTAAAATCACATCTGGATGGTGTTCATTTACTATTTTTAGTCCCTGTTTACCGTCCCTTGCTTCCCAGATTTGACAACCCACTTTTTGCAGAAGACTGTTTAACATAGAACGGTGATTAGCATCATCATCCACAATCAAAATTTGTGGTGCTGTTCCGCGAATACCAACTACTTTATTTGAATTTAAAGGGTAGGTGTAGCTTGTCGTAGCCATCGGATTTGTCTGCCAATCATGGTCAACTGGGATGGGAACTGTTAAATCCAGCCAAAACAGACTTCCTTCACCTAAGCGACTCTGCACCTGAATTTTACTACCCATCAATTCCGCAATTCTTTGACTAATGGCTAATCCCAAACCAGTACCTTCAGATTTATGCTTGATATTACCTACTTGCTCAAAGGCTAAAAAGATTTTCTCGAATTGGTCTGCTGACATACCAATTCCAGTATCTTCAATCTGGAAACGAAGTGTCTGATGGGTGTTGTCTGGATGTTCTTGGTCAATGACATCTATTTTAAAAGTGACGCTACCTGCTTCTGTAAATTTAATCGCATTGCCTAGTAAGTTAATCAACACTTGCCGTAGCCGCTTTTCATCTATTTCAATGGCAACTGGGAGGCGATCGCCGATTAAAATATTAAATGGAATTTTTTTCTGTTCGGCACGCATACTACAAATCTCAGTCACACCGTGTAAAAATGTCAGCAGATGTACATGAGTGGGAACTAAGTCTAATTTACGAGCTTCAATTTTTGACAAATCCAGAATGTCATTAATTAACATCAACAGATGTGTCCCACATTCGTAGATGATATTTACTCCTTGCCGGTTTTTCTCGGTTAAATTAGGCGAGGCTTCTAATACTTGAGCAAAACCCAAAATGCCATTAAGTGGTGTGCGGAGTTCATGGCTCATATTGGCCAGAAATTCGCTCTTGGCTTGATTTGCAGCATCGGCAGCTTGCTTGGCTTCTAGTAGTTCCTGGGTACGTTCTTGGACTTTGAGTTCTAGAGTTTTGGAATAATCTAAAAGTTGACTATTGGCTATTGCTAATTGTCGATTTGCTTCTTCTAATTTCTGCTGTTTATAAGCGTTGGTTGTGGCAATGACGCTGGTAATAAAAGCGGCTAAGGTGGGTGTAACGGGAATCAACACACCACGCAAAAATATGCCGTAGCTACCCCCTATAATTGCCCCAGTAATGCCTACAGTAGCCCAGAGAATTTTTCCCCCTGGGATCTTGAGTTTGGTATGCATACTAGCTAACCACCAACTACCCCCAGAACCTAGCACAGAGAAAAAAACAATCCAGAGTAACGTCGTGCTACCAGAAACACCACGCAAATTGCCTTGACCTGTTTTGGCCCCGCGGATGAGTTGGTGAGCAATATTGGCATGAATGACTATACCAAATGTTGGTTTTTGGGCAGAAATCAAAGAAGAACTAAAAGGAGTGCTAAAAAAGTCATTGGTACTAGCCGCAGATGAGCCAATAAACACCATGCGATCGCGCATTAAGTCTGGGGCAATTTTTCCGGCTAAGACATCACGCATGGAAACTGTGCGAAATGCCGTTTCGGAACCATGCCAGTTGAGTAGAATTTGATAGCCGCCTAAATCAGCATCTCTATAACCTGCTTCGAGATTTTCCAGTGGTATGTGTATTTGCTTACCCAAGCGAAATTTTTGCTGCTCTGGATCAACGGATTCTAAGGAAATGTTTTCCGCTTCTAGATACTTCAGTGCCACAAGAGTAGCCAATCCAGCTTTAATATTGCCTTCTTCTTTTTCATCGATGGCTGTCAACAAAGCGCGACGCACAAAGCGATCGCCATCCAAGACCAAATCAGCTAATCCGACTTGTCCTTGTTTTTTCAGTTCTGGTGACGGATTGACACGTTCACCGGTAATTTTCTCCACTCCAATTAAATTCGGAGTAGTGCGAAAAATTTCTACAAGTTTTTCATGACCATCACCCTCTGGTAAATCCCGATAAAGATCCAAACCGATGGCGCGGGGTTGTTGTGAACGAATTTTTGCTAATAATTGCGCTAGAGACTCATCTGGAATTGGCCATTTCCCCACCGATTGAATATCACGTTCATCTATGGTGACAATGACAATTTCATCTGCGATCGCACTAGATGATTGCTGACGTACCCATTGATCACGAATTTTCCATTCCAGTAAATTAAAAAATCCCAAAGATTGCCCAACAATCACAGTTAAAGCCACCGTGGGAGTAATGATTAAAACGCTACGGGTACTTTGGATAAAAGATTGGAATTTGCGCCACATATTTGCGCCACACGCTTAAATAATATTGGTTAGCATAGGGGACGGGGAATTGGGAAATGTTTGTTTCCCTGTTTTCCCTGCGTCCCCTGTTCTGATTTCTACTTAGCAGATGTGAATAACGGAGCTGTCACAATCTCCTTCAAACTAACTGAAGCAAGAAGTTCCTCCCATTGCTTGGCGATAGTGGCATTGTTGGGTTCGGTAGTGTGTAATGTTGCCAATGTGGCCACACAGTCATACCACACACCGTTTTTACCAAAAGCAGTCGCTCGCTGTAATGCGTCTTTCTGCTGCATGATTGTTGCCAGTTCACCAGTAGGCTGGATGCGCTGAATCCAACCGTCAACATAAGGTGTACTAGGGCCGAGTGTGCCATTCACTTTTAGGGCTAAAAACCATTGGTAGTTTTTACCAACTGCTAAAGCAGGGGCATTTGCTGGTAAGGGAATTGACATCACTCCTGTTTTCCCGGCAACAGAGATACTCATTTCATGCAGTGTTTTGCCAGCTTCATCCTTGAGGCTGAATACGGCTTGTTCTGCCTGAGTAGCAGGAAGATATACCAGAATGGTAGGACGTTCAGATACTGTTGTCCCGTAAAAGCTTTGGGGTAAAAGCGCCATTAAGGCTGCTGGGCTTGCGGCTCCTACGCTGGAAGGATTTAAATGATAAGTCCCAACGCGAGAAGATCCGCCACTGGCTTGTCGGGGAGCGCCTCTATCGGTGTTAGGTGTAAATAAACTACCTCTGGAAGCTCCGCCACTGGCTTGTCGGGGAGCGCCTCTATCGGCTTTAGGTGTAAATAAATTACCTCTGGAAGCCCCGCCACTGGCTTGTCGGGGAGCGCCTCTATCGGCTTTAGGTGTAAATAAATTACCTCTGGAAGCTCCGCCACTGGCTTGTCGAGGAGCGCCATTCTTGATGGGTGGAGTAAATGTAATAGCGTAGGCACTATGACAAGGACTGCCAGCCAGCAGAGCAATGATGCTCAATATACTAGCTAAATATCGACATTTCATGGTTTTGATTTTTGACAGTTAGGTGATCGTAAATACATTTATTCTGTTTGGGCAATAAGCGATTGCATTGCTCTTAAAAACATCAAAATGTGTATATACCTGATTCGCATTATAACCAAGTCATGTCTGATTTAATGTAAAATTATGCGTTATTTTTGCAAGCATAAGTGGGTGTATTTACTTTTTATTTAAAGCCAATTCCCAACCAGAACAAAAGCCGACCAAAAGAAAGGATGATCAAAATCAGTTTGCCGAATTAAGTTGATTTGGGATTGCCGCAGGGCTTCGGCTTTAGTTATATGGGACTGTCGTAGTTGTTCATAGAAAAGCGTCATCAGCATTTTGGCTGCTCTATCTTTCACAGGCCAGAGAGTGGCAATAGTGGAACGCGCTCCGGATTTGACAGCCAACCCTGCTAGTCCCAGGACAGCGCGATCATCTCCACTTGCTGTATCACAAGCACTTAGGACTAATAATTCGATGACTTTGGATGAATCACCACTGCGATTTTTCAGGAGTTCAGACAACTCTTTGACATTTACTTGTCCATCCCATGTCAGTAAGAAGGTATCTTCAAGACGAGAGCTAAACTGTCCGTGGGTTGCCAAATGAATCACGTCAGCATGACTGGATTTGAGGCGATCAGCGAGGGCTTGACTTGTGAATTGCTGATTCAATAACAGCGAAGATGGTACTGTCTGGGAAATTTGCTTTACTTCTGATTCCACATCTGGTAAAGCACTAAAACCACCGCGGGATTGACTAATACCACCAATGATCGCCTGAATTTTTTTTTGCTTGAGTGATTGGGCGGCCATTAGTTGTAAACCTGGTGAAAGGGCGACAGCATATTTTTCAATCAGATATTGCTGGCCATCAAATAAAGCAGCTATGGGTATATTGCGTAATTTCCCATCTAAAACAAACACCAATGTTTGAGTATTTTGAAATGCTTGATCTTGTTCTGCTGGACGAATTAGCCAATCGTAAATTTGTTGGGACAATCGCACCCGATCTTGAGTATCGGAAACAGGGTTGAGCGCTATGAGAAAATTATCAATAGTTTGCTCAATTTCTGCTTGTGGTTTGGGTGTGAAATAATAACGCAGAGGTTGTCCAGTTTGAGAAAGAATCACTGCCAAGCGATCGCTCAGAATAATCGGATAAATCACTGTAGCTGTGGGGTCAACTTGATCAATTTGCTGCGCTTGGTCTAAACAAGCTTCGCGGAAAAAGTTATCCAATTCCGCAATTTGCAATGATTCAATTAATTCTCGTGCTTGCACCAATGCGGTTTGAGTTGGTTGTTCATCTAAAAGTAAACTCACCAATTCCCGATACACAGGCTCTACACTTTCGCGGAAAGAAAACTGCACATCGGGATTGACGGCTACCATATCCCCTCTTAGTGCTTTTAATGATTGCACCGCTTCTGTATAAGCTGCAATTGCTTCAGGACGTTTACCTTGCTGTTTATATAACTGTCCTACTTGCCATGCCGATTGAGCAATAATATCTTCAGATTGGAGTTGACGGGCAATATTCAGAGATTGTTGAGTTAATTCTCTGGCCTCTGACCACTGGTTTGTCCGGCGGTAGAGTTGTCCCCACTGATAAAGAGCATAAGCTTGAGCGGCTTGATCTTGAATTTGTTGTGCAGATTTGACCGTAGCTGCCATCAGTTGTGCTACATCTTGTCTGGGTATAACTTGCTCAGGATTTGTCAACCGATTCAAGGTAGCGACAAAATTAATTGCCGCATACAGGGAACTATGGCTAGGTGGTAATTCTAACAACTGTTGTTGTAGTTGAGGCGCTAGGGGAATGGCATATTCAATTTCGTCGTAATCCACCAATAATTTGAACTGAGCTAAACGCGCTTGTAGCGCTTCATTCGGGTTAGTGGCTGCGGTTTGTGCGTCTTCAAAATAATTTAATGCTGCTTTCGGATCTTGAAAATCAGAGGCAACTTTCCCTAGACTGGAAAGAATAGAACTTAACTGAGTTTTAGCGTCAATTTTCTGGGCTATGGCGAGACTTTGTGCTAGAACTGGCTCACTTTGTTGATCACCAATGGCGTGTAAAGCCAAACCCAGCGATCGCAATCCACTGACTTTAACTTCCGAATCAGGTAAATCACCCAGCTTTTGAGTCAGCATTTTCAACTGCTGTTTTGAGCGGCGATAAAATCCCAACCTTTGTAAAGCTTGCGCCTGATTGATTTGACTACCTAAACTTCCTGTTGTATCGCCGGCTTGCTCATAGTATTTTTGAGCTTGTTGCCAATTTTCCAGGGCAGTTTCTGCTTGACCAGTAAGTAGTTCTAAATTAGCTTTGGTATTCAGTATTTGCGCCCAGATAATTGCATCAGCAGCAGGTTGAGCCGTGGACACAATTTTCATGCTTTGCTCAAGAGATTGTCTCGCTGCTGGCCATTGATTGAGTTCTTGTTGGGCTATGGAAAGATAACTTAAACTCAGGGCTTCATTGTTGCGATCGCCTTGGATACGATACTGTTGTGCCGCGGTTTGCCAAGTTGTCACAGCCTCGGCAAAACGTCCTGCTTGGTAAAGGTTTCGTCCTTGTTCTAACTGATTAGTAGTCTGAGAAACAGAGACAACAGCAGGTGGGACTGGTGATGATGCTTTTACAGGTGTAATGATAAATGCTAAACACAGAGTAAAAATACTGATACTGACATATACCCAAGAATTTAGTTTGATTCGGAAAGCCATAATGACTATATAGAAGGTTTTAATAACGATTATTTACAACACAAATGTTTGTATAATCACTTATATTATATAGTACCCAAATGATTATGTAATTTATCAGCTAGTACAAGTCGGCGAAAATAAACAGACCATTCAAAATCCATGAAAAGCCCATATTATGAGCTTTTTGACTTTTGACTTTTGACTTTTGACTTCCGCCTTGCGGTACTAGTATGTTGTTTTTTATATTCAGTGGTTACCCTCTCAAAAACCATAAATCAGTATTATCTCTATTGATGATAGTTAAAAAATATGCAGACAATTAAGTTTGCCGTATTTATAAAGTTAAAAACCCAACAATACATCGTTAACAAAACAGACTTATCAATGTGATGTTTCTGAAGACGATGTAAGTAAGTCGTAGCGAAAATTTCAATGTATGTCATTGCGTATCGCTAAAGCGTTCGCGCCAGCGTGCCGGAGGCATTAAGCTACGCTTGACGCGGAGCGTGGCGTTAGCCATGTGTAACAACGTGGAACGTAGCAATCCCCAGAACCTTGGTGATTTTACATTCTGTTACATAGTTAGGTTGATTTGTGCCGACTTACCTAGACGATAAAGTAAGTATTAGCACCAATGCGGAAAAATTACTGTTTGCTAAGTAAGTCAATTAAGGAGAAGAGTGTTGGTGAAGCTAGTTGTTAATGAAAAAGCCATAAGCTCGGTAGTTGTTCAGTCAATATTCAACCTGTATCTGAAATGCGGTTTTTTTATAGTAGTAAGTTTATGCAACTATCATCAGGCGATCGCTCAAACTTCTAATCCACAAAATTTACCGCCTGGCCGCATAGAAGATATTCCTGTAACTCCCTTACCATCGGATGTACTACCACAACCAGCCAACGAAGAGCAATTACTTCCTCCCCCACAAATACCGGATTCAACTCTACTAGAAAGTGATCCTGATGCTAAATTTCTAGTGGAACGCATCGCAGTTGTGGGTAGTACAGTTTTCTCTCCAGAAGACTTTGCTGCGATTACAGATTCCTTTGTAAAACGAGAGATATCCTTTGCAGAACTGTTGCAAATTCAAGATGCGATCGCCAAACTCTACACTGATAACGGTTATGTAACTACTGGTGCTTTAATTCCACCACAGACAGTAGAAGCTGGGGTAATCACAATTCAGGTAGTAGAAGGTAGTTTGACAGAAATTCAAATTGTGGGCAATCGCCGGTTACGTAATCAATACATCCGCGATCGCATTTTACTTGGTGCTGGTAAACCCCTGAATTTACCGAAGTTACTGGAAAAGCTACAACTACTCCGCCTCGATCCGCGGATTCAAAATTTATCAGCTGAGTTGCAAATGGGTGTAGCGCCGGGAACCAATATCTTACGAGTTGAAGTTGAAGAAGCCGATACATTCTCCCTCACCACAACTTTAGATAATGGGCGATCGCCTAGTGTGGGTAGTTTTCGCCGGGGTGTAGAACTACGAGAAGCTAATTTATTAGGTTTAGGCGACACCCTGAATGTAGCCTACGCCAACACTGAAGGCAGTAACACAATTCATTTAGATTACGCCCTACCAATTAATGCTCAAAATGGTACTATCTGGTTTGGCTTAAACAGAGGATGGAATAACGTCATTGAAGAACCATTCAGTGTCTTAGATATTCAGTCAAATATCAAGTCTTATGAAATCGGCTATCGCCAACCACTCATCCAAAAACCTACCCAAGAAGTAGCAGTGGGGCTATCCTTTTCTCGTCAAGCCAGCCAAACTAAATTAGGTCTGGATGATATTGGTGGATTTGCTTTATCACCCGGTGCAGATGCAGACGGAAACACCAAAATTTCGGCTTTACGCTTGACTCAGGAATATACCCAACGCAATAATCAGCAAGTTTTCGCGGCGCGATCGCAATTTAGCTTAGGTGTAGATTGGTTTGATGCCAATATCAATCAAGATGCCCCAGATAGCCGCTTTTTTGCTTGGCGGGGACAAACTCAATGGGTGCGAAAGTTAGCACCGGAAACATTATTTTTAGCTAGAGGTGATTTTCAACTAGCAGCAACTTCCTTAGTCCCTTTAGAACAATTGGGTTTAGGTGGACAAGTAAGTGTCCGGGGCTATCGCCAGGATACATTATTAACAGATAATGGTGTGCTGCTTTCAGCAGAATTACGTCTGCCAGTTTTACGTGCTGCCAAGATTGGAGGCGTACTACAAGTAACACCATTCATTGATATCGGTAAAGGCTGGAATACCCAAGGCGAAAATCCATCCACAAGCACTTTGATTGGGACTGGCTTAGGTTTATTGTGGCAACAAGGTAATAACTTCTCAGCTAGGTTAGATTGGGGGATTCCCGTAATATCCGTAGAAGGTGACAGGCGATCGCTCCAAGAACAAGGCTTGTACTTCTCAATTCGATATTCGCCGTTTTGATACAGCCATCTTCGTCATGATTTAGACAATTTCACAAGCAAACTCAAAAATGAAAACAACCTTGACCAGCATATTGAGCAGTGGCATAGTTTTGGGTGTTGCACTCTTCTGGTGTAGTAATAGCAACGCCCAGATAACACCAGACGGTACTCTCAACACTACAGTATCTCCAAGTAATAATAACTTTACTATCCTCAACGGTACCCAGCAAGGAAATAACCTCTTTCATAGCTTCAGTCAATTCTCTATACCTACAGGTGGTTCTGCCTTATTCAACAATGCCATTGATGTGCAAAATATCTTCGCCCGTGTCACGGGTGATACTATCTCGAATATCGACGGTATGATCAGCGCCAAAGGTAGCGCCAATCTTTTCCTGTTGAATCCTGGGGGTATCCTGTTCGGGCCAAACGCTCAATTGAATATTGGCGGCTCGTTTGTTGGTACAACTGCCAATAGTATTCAGTTTGCTGATGGGGTAGAATTTAGTGCGATCGATACCACAGCAGCTCCCTTATTAAACATCAATGTCCCTGTTGGCTTGCAATTTGGTAGTAATCCCAGGCCTATTACCGTTCAAGGCGCAGGACATAATGCCCGATTAAGCGACTCAATACAAGTTTCCGGGCTAAATATCGCTACCAGAGGATTACAATTACAACCGGAAAAAACTCTAGCATTAGTGGGTGGGAATGTTGACTTGGATGGAGGTTTACTCTCCGCACCAGGAGGACAAATAGAACTAGGTAGCATCACTAGCGGAAACGTCCTTCTCAATTCTAGCCCTCAAGGATTTGCCCTTGTGTATCCCGATGCTGCAAGTTTTGGCAATATTCAGATTACTCAACGAGGTTTAGTATCAACACGCGATTTCAGTGAAGCAAGAGGAGGAAGCATTAAAATTCAGGGGAAACAGCTCAGCATCCGAGATGGTTCTTTGATATTAATCCAAAATCGTAGTAACCAAACTGCTGGTGATATCGTCATTAATACGACAGAGCTTTTCGATATCATTGGTAAATCTCCTGATTTTGATAGTTCTAGCAGTTTAGTTAATGAAACTGTATCCTCTGGTGCAGCGGGAAATATTGTGATTACTACCCCACGATTGAATATTGATCTGGGTGGGTATATTTTTAACCGTACTTTTAGTACAGGATCGGGTGGTAACATTGTAGTCAACACTGATGAAACACGAGTTAACGGTTTTGCATCTGGCGATCCTTCTGCTTTTCGTGCCGTCAGCCAAATATTAGCTTCTTCCTATGCGGATGGAAAGGGGGGAAATATTGCCATTTCCACTCAAAACTTATCTATTTCTGCTGGAGGCAATATAGCAGCAAGACCTTATGCTTTCGGCAATGGCGGTAATATAAATGTACAGGCAGATACAATTCAGGTAACGAGTGCCGGAACTCCACCTGGCAATTATTTTAGTCTTTTATCTACTGCCACATTCAGTGTTGGTAATGCAGGAAATTTGAACATTGATACTCGTAAGTTATCTGTTGAAGCTGGCGGTAGAGTTTCTGCTTCTAGCATAGTTTTAGGAAATGCAGGTTCAATAACCATCAATGCATCGGAACGAATTGATGTCAGTGGGAGCAAAGATGACGAAAATCCCAGCTATATTGGTAGCGCTGTTCGTCCTTTTGGCTTCTTTAGTCAAATTTCCCAAGCTAATTCCGGTAATACTACTATTAGTACGTCAATTATTAATATTACTGATGGTGCAGCAGTTTTTGTGGAGAACCTTGGCGCTGGGACGGCGGGAAATCTGCAAATTCGTGCCAATACCCTCAAACTCGACAAAAAAGGCAACATTTCGGCATCCACAAAAGCGGGAGAAGGAGGCAACATCGACCTCCAGCTACAGGATATATTACTAATGCGTAATGATAGTTTCATTAGTGCAGAAGCAGGTGGTAGTGGCAATGGTGGTGATATTACCATCAAATCTCCCATAGTTATAGGTTTAGCCAACAGTGATATTATTGCTAACGCCTTTGAGGGTAGCGGTGGTAACATTCAAATCACCACTCAAGGTTTGTTGGGATTAAAGTTTCAACAACAACTTACACCCGCAAGTGACATTACTGCCAGTTCTCAATTTGGCGTTAGTGGTACTGTTCAAGTCAATACTATTGGGGTTGATCCTAATTCTGGCTTAGTTGAACTACCAGCAAATGTGATTGATCCCTCGCAACAAATTGTCACAGGCTGTGCTGCAAATCAAGGCAGTAGTTTTGTCTTTACCGGAAGAGGTGGTGTATTGCAAAATCCTGTACAGCAGGTTTGGAGCGATCGCACTTGGTATGATCTACGTGATATCTCTACATTTCAGGAAAATAGACCAGTAGTAGTACAAACACCTCAATCATCAGATACCCTTGTTAAAGCTACATCTTGGCATCTTAACCAACAAGGCAAAATTGAGTTAGTTGCAACCCCATCCCCTACCTATACTCAGCAATCATTATCCTGCTCTGCCATTACTCAGCGTTAATTTAGGGACTTCCAAGGAATAAAATGCCCAATTAATTTGTAGAAGGATAATGGTGGGTTACGCTGCGCTAACCCACCCTACAATTTTTGGGGAATTTATTTATTGGTGTTGCCTGATGTTCATAAAAGTGTCATTAAGGGAACACTAATGTCAGAATAAAAGCCAACTGAATTATGAAATTACTCCCTGTTTGTTTGGGTTATGTGCTGTTGCCATTAGGCATCATCTTGCTGACTAAAAACTGTGCCTATGCTCAAATCACTTCAGATGGCAGTCTCAATACTACTGTGATTCAAAATGGCAATAACTTCACCGTCATTAATGGTAGTGCGGCAGGTAGTAATTTATTTCACGGTTTCGGGCAGTTTTCCCTTCCTACTGGCAATTCAGCTACCTTTGATTTAGTCAATACTCCCGATATTTCCAACATTTTTAGTCGAGTTACTGGTGGAAATATTTCTCAGATTGATGGCTTAATCAGGACTATAAATAACAGCAATCCTGTGAGTCTATTTCTGATGAATCCCAGCGGTATTGTCTTTGGCCCTAATGCCAGCCTAAATATTAGCGGATCATTTGTAGGTACGACTGCCCAGAGCATCAAATTTGCTGATGGGTTCCAGTTTAATGCTACCCAGTCGGTATCATCTCCCTTATTAACAATGAGTGTACCAGTGGGCTTACAGTTTGGGCAAAATTCAGGTGCAATCGCCCTGCAAAACTCCAATAATGGTATTCATCAAACTCCCATAGGCTTAGAAGTAGATGCAGGTAAAACCCTGGCTTTACTGGGAAATAATATTAATATCACCGGTGGTGTTCTCAGAACCGTCAATGGCTTGATTGAACTTGGTAGCGTCAATTCAGGAGAAGTTAATCTCACACCAGCACCCCAAGGATGGACATTTGATTATTCTCAGGTTGAAGAATTCAATCACATCAATTTGACTGAAAATGCACAAGTATTAGGCTTTGGTTTGGGAAATAGTACGATACAAATGCAAGGTAAAGATATCAACTTGCAAGCTTCAAACGTTTCCACTGTCAATCAAGGTGTTTTCTCCTTCGATCAAATTACGATTAATGCAGCCGGGAAACTCAATTTACAAGATGGAGGACGAATCACCACTCGAAACACCAGTACAGGGAAAGGTGGAAATATTGTAGTCAATGCGGTTGAATCTATCTCAGCTAGGGGATTTAAGCTTGCCAATCCTTCATTAGCCTCATCAATTTCTAGTTCATCTGCTGCGGGACAAGCGGGAAATGTGACTATTTCTACCCAAAAACTCACAATGACTGATGGTGCTAGTATTCTGTCAATTAGTCTGGGAATTGGCAATGGTGGCGATGTTCAGATTCAGGCCTCGGACTCTATAGATGTTGCCGGAATTAATCAAGTTACATTTCTCCCCACCACCATCACATCATCCACGGTAGGTATTGGCAATGCTGGCGATTTGAGCATCACCACAGGTAGATTAACAGTGCGAGATGGCAGTTTAGTCACCTCCTCAACTGGCTCTACGGCCAATGCGGGGAATGTCCGGATTGTAGCTTCAGAGTTGATTGAAGTCAGTGGTACATCACAAAATGGGATGCTGAGTAGCAATATCGGATCTAACGCCCTACGCCTCGATCCTATCACCCGTGCAGTTTACGAACTACCTGAATTTCCCAGTGGTAATGCCGGAGGAGTAATTTTGATGACACCTCAATTGCGCGTCCTGGATCGAGCTGACATTGGGGTGAAAAATGAAGGTACAGGTAATGCCGGTAATTTAGAGGTTGATACTGACTCAATTGTGCTGACAAATCGCGGGACAATTTCCGCAGCTACACAATCTGGAAACGGTGGTAATCTGCTGCTCAATGCTGAACAATTATTATTCATGCGCGATCGCAGCCAAATTTCTGTAGAAGCTCAATTAGCAGGTAATGGGGGCAATATTACACTCAACGCTCCCGTAATTGTGGGTTTAGAAAACAGTGATATTATCGGTAATGCAGTCCGGGGAAGCGGTGGTAACATCCAAATCACTACTCAAGGTTTGTTTGGCTTACAGTTTCGAGAACAACTCACACCGGAAAATGACATTACCGCCAGTTCTCAATTTGGAATTAGTGGCACTGTGCAAATCAATACTGTAGGTGTTGACCCCAATTCCGGTTTAGTCGAACTACCTGCCAATGTCAGCGACCCATCCCAAAAAATTGCTACAGGTTGTAGTGGTAGTGAAGGCAGTAGTTTTGTCGCCACTGGTAGAGGTGGTGTACCCCAAAATCCTAATCAACAAATTTGGAGCGATCGCACTTGGTCTGATATTCGTGATCTTTCTACATACCAGCAAACACAAGCTTTAAAAGCCCCAATACCAAAATCTCCCGAATCACTTGTCCAAGCTACATCTTGGCGACATAACACCCAAGGACAAGTTGAATTAATTGCCAATAAATCTTCGGCTCAAGTGCAACAACCATTAACCTGTGCTGCGGTGACTCAAAATTAAGTTTCATCTAGTTCATTGGAAGTGTTAGTAAAAAAATATTGTGGGCATCCTCAGTATATGTTGGTCATGGAGATAGGGTAATGAAAGTAACTTCTGTGTGCTGGGGTGTAGCCTGTGGGATCTTAGTCGGTGGAAATTTGCTACCTGCAATGGCTCAGGTAACATCTGACGCGACAACTAACACCATTGTCAACTCCAACGGCAATAATTTTGATATTCTTAATGGTATCAATCAAGGTAATAATTTATTTCACAGCTTTAGTAATTTTTCCATACCTACAGGTGGTTCGGTAACTTTCGATTTAACAAACACACCAAATACAACAACTATATTTAGTCGGGTTACAGGTGGAAATGTTTCTCATATTGATGGGTTGATTCATACCCTGAATAGTAATAATCCAGTAAGTTTGTTTTTGATGAATCCCAACGGAATTGTATTTGGGCAAAATGCCAGTTTGAATATTGGCGGCTCATTTGTAGCGACAACTGCAAACAGTATTAAGTTTGCCGATGGTACGGAATTTAGTGCAGTCAATCCTGCCAATACTCCCTTGCTGACTATGAGTGTACTTGTGGGTTTGCAGATGGGCAGTAATCCTGGTGCAATTACTATTAATAATACTGGGCATCGGTTAATTTCTGGTAGTCCCACAAGATTAGGTACAACTACCACGGGATTAAGTGTTTCTTCTAGTAAGATTCTGGCATTGGTAGGAGGAAACATCACTTTAGATGGTGGTATATTGCAGGCATCTTCTGGACAAATTGAACTTGGTAGTGCCAGTGCTGGCATGATTAATCTAGATCCTTCCATCTGGAAATTTGATTATGGAAATATCCATCAGTTTGGCAATATCCAGTTGTCCAAACAAGCTTTAGTTAATGTTAGTGGTAATCCAGCAGGCTCGATTCACTTTCAGGGTCAAAATATTAGCTTGACAGGTGGTTCTGGTGTCTTATCGATCAATCAGGACAATGAAAATAGTGGGGATATAGTCATTAATGCCAGCAAATTACTAGAGACACAGGGAATAGGAAATATCAGCTTGACCCAATCCTTTATACGTACCGAAAATACAGGTCTTGGCACAGGGGGGAGTCTAATTGTATCTGCACCACAAGTACAGGTTTTACAGGGGGGACTTTTTTCCTTAAGAAACTTTGGTGCAGGGACAGGGGGAAGTATTTCGATTATCGCCGATAATTCCCTGGAAATGGGGGGATTTTCGCCACTTAGTCCCATTTCTTTAAGTTTGTTGAATGCCAACACTTTTGGTTCTGGAAAAGCTGGTGATATTCAAATATCCACAGGGACTTTAAGGATTCGAGAGGGTGGCGGGATCATCACCTTCAGTCGTGGGATAGGAGCAGGTGGCAATAGCACTATTAACGCATCTCAATCAATTGAAGTGAGTGGAGAAAACCCATTCAATCTGAGTGGCAGTAATGTAGTAACGAGTGCATGGAAGGAAGGAAACGCAGGGCGATTAACTATCAATACGCCTAGACTGAGTGTGTATGATGGTGGGATTTTAGGGTCTTCTACCGCCGGAAGTGGTAATTCCGGTAATGTTGTACTCAATGTTTCTGAATTAATTGCAGTCAGGGGGGTGGGTGCTGCATCTGGTTTGCCCAGTAAAATTGTAGCTATTGCAGACATATTATCACCTGCCATACAACAACAGTTTGGGGTACAGTCTTTCCCCACAGGCTCTTCGGGTAAGTTAGTCGTCAATACTCGCCGTCTGGAGATTACAGATGGAGGGGTTGTTGGCGTTGAACACAAAGGAGTTGGCAATGCTGGCAACCTGGAAATCAAGGCAGATACCATTTTCCTTGCTCACGGCGGTAGTATTGCCGCAACTACTAAATCGGGGGAAGGTGGCAGTATTAATCTGCAAGCTAATACTTTAGTTATGCGTCATGGTAGTAATGTTACCGCAACCGCAGGTAACACAGGTAATGGTGGTAATATCACGATTAATTCCCCCATTATTCTCGGCTTAGAAAACAGTGATATTATTGCCAATGCCTTTCAAGGTAAAGGTGGAAATATTGACATTACAACTCAGGGGGTTTTGGGTTTAAAATTCCGTCCCCAAACCACTCCAGAAAATGACATTACTGCTAGTTCACAGTTTGGTGTGAGTGGTACAGTACAGGTGAATAATATTGGTGTTGATCCTAATTTGGGTTTAGTCGAATTACCCACCAATGTCATAGACCCATCCCAACAAATTGCTACAAGTTGTACTGGTAGTGAAGGCAGTAGCTTTGTCGCCATTGGTAGAGGTGGTATACCCCAAAATCCCAATCAACAAATTTGGAGCGATCGCACTTGGTCTGATATCCGTGATCTTTCTACATTCCAGCAAACACCAGCTTTAAAAGCCCAAATACCAAAATCGCCTGAATCACTTGTCCAAGCTACATCTTGGCGACGTAATACCCAAGGACAAGTTGAATTAATTACCGATCAATCTTCTGCTGAAGTGCAACAACCATTAACCTGTGCTACTGTGACTCACAATTAAGTTTCATACAGTTCATTGAAAGTGTTAGTAAGAAACAGGACTTACGCAAAATTATGAAGAAACGAACCACAAAGGACACAAAGGACACGAAGTTAAGAGGGTTTGAGAGAGCTATTGCGTAAGTCCTAAGAAAATATTGTGGGCATTCTCAGTATATGTTTGTCATGGAGATAGGGTAATGAAAGTAACTTCTGGGTGCTGGGGTGTAGCCTGTGGTATTTTAGTAGGTGGAAATTTGCTACCTGCAATGGCTCAGGTAACATCTGATGGTACAACTAACACCATTGTCAACTCCAACGGCAATAATTTTGATATTCTTAATGGTATCAATCAAGGTAATAATTTATTTCACAGCTTTAGTAATTTTTCCATACCTACAGGTGGTTCAGCAACTTTCGATTTAACAAACACACCAAATACGACAACTATATTTAGTCGCGTTACAGGTGAAAATATTTCTCATATTGATGGGTTAATTCGCACACTTCATGGTAGTAACCCAGTCAATTTGTTTTTGATGAATCCCAATGGAATTGTATTTGGGCAAAATGCCAGCTTAAATATTAGTGGCTCCTTTGTGGGGACGACAGCGAATAGTATTAAATTTGCCGATGGAATAGAATTTAGTGCTATAAATCCAACTGAAACACCGTTGTTGACCATGAGTGTACCTGTGGGTTTGCAGATGGGAAGTCATGGGGGAGTTTTGGCACAGCCCGCCGCACTCATCGAAGTCCAAGGTCCACCTGCCAACAATGTCTTCTTTCCGACACCGACATTATCAATCGGACCGAATCAAACCCTGGCACTGATTGGGGGACAAGTGGATATTAATAGTGCCAACATCTCTGCACCGGATAGCCGTGTGGAATTGTGGGCGATGCAAAATGGCACGGTGAATATACCCACATCTGGGAACTGGCAACTAGCGAGTTCATCTCTATCGCCAACCTGGGGCAACATTACCCTGAGTCAGTCTTCCTATATCAATACCAGTGGGGCTAATGGGGGTGCAATCAATATTCAGGGGCGTGGGTTAACCTTGCAAGATGGCTCACATATAGAATCGTCCACTGGTGCAAATGGGCAAGGACAGGGTATTACTGTCAAAACCACAGAATTTATAGATTTACTGGGTGTTTCTCATCCCGCGAATTATAACCCTCCTGGCTTGTTGACTAGTGTGACTGGCAGTGGCGCAACTGCTGGGAATATCACGGTTGAAACTCCACGATTGCGCCTTGCTAATAGTGCATGGATCAACACCTTCAACTTTGGTGCTAACTTTGTTACCTTCGCGCCGATCAACAATGCCACAACTGGCAACATCACGATTCGTGCCACAGATATAGAAATCGGTGGTGATGCACCATTTCCCAGTCCGTTTACAGGTACTTTTGTCTCAGCGGCAATTACAACGCTAGTTGTGGGAGGACAACAGAATGACACTGGTGCAATTACGGTGGAGGCTGAACGGATACGGCTATTGGATGGGGGGCGTATTAGCACCGATTTATTGGGCAATTCATTCTTCCCTACATCCACGACAGGCAAGGCGGGAAATATTACCATTAACGCCGGACAAATCGCTTTGGCAGGGGGTGGAACTATCTCCAGTGCGATCGCAGGAAGCCCAATCGCTGCGCTTGCGGGTAAAGGCACAGCTGGGAATATCACGATTCAAGCTACTAATATAGAAGTCAGTGATCCCATAGTTGATCCTTTTAGCAATGCCCCTAGTGGTATTACTGTAGCAATAGGGCAGAATTCCACAGGCCAGGGAGGCAATATTAGCCTGACAGCAGATAGTTTGCGCGTCTTCAACGGTGGACAAATTACCTCCTCCACAGATGGCATTGGTGCGGCAGGTAATGTCAACTTGCAAGTCAATAATATTACTGTAGAGGGTAATTCCCAACCCTTAACTGATGGTCGCATTCTCCCAAGTACCATTACGGCAGCTTCTACTACCACCTCTGATGCTGGTTCAGTTAATCTAGTGGCGAATCGGCTCAATGTTCTTGATCATGGGCAAATTTCCGTCAGTAATACAGGTGGTGGTAATGCAGGTAACTTGATTGTTAATGCTAACCTGATCAAACTGAAGGAAGGAAGTAGTCTACTTTCGGAAGTCTCCGCAGGCGATCGTGGTAATATTACTCTCAATACTGATGTTTTATTGATGCGTTATGGGAGTAAAATTAACACCAATGCCACTGATACAGCCACAGGCGGCAATATCAACATTTATGCCCCAATTATTCTTGGTTTAGAAAATAGCGATATTACTGCCAATGCGATTAAAGGGGCTGGTGGTAATATTGATATTCAAACTCAGGGTTTATTTGGAATCACATTCCGCGACCAACTCACCCCGGAAAGTGATATTACCGCCAGTTCTCAATTTGGCATTAGTGGTACTGTGCAAATCAATACTGTAGGCGTTGACCCTAACTCTGGTTTAGTCGAATTACCTGCCAATGTCAGCGACCCATCCCAACAAATTGCTACAGGTTGTGCTGATAATCAAGGTAGTAGCTTTGTCGCCATTGGTAGAGGTGGTATACCCCAAAATCCCAGTCAACAAGTTTGGAGCGATCGCACTTGGTCGGATGTCCGTGATCTTTCTACATACCGGACAACAGGCAACACCAAGGCTCAAATCCCGCAATCTTCAGCAACTCTCGTCCAGGCTACAGACTGGCATCGTAATCATCAAGGCCAAGTGGAGTTAATTGCAACCCACTCTTCTATAAAAGTACAATCGCCTTTGACCTGTTCTGCCATGCCGAATCATAAATCTTAAAGTCGATTGTACCTGTCCTGGTGATCATCTCTGGTGACTATTTTAAGAAAACTACTATCAAAGGAAATTGTGTAATGAAACTGCTTGCGGTGGGCTGGGATGTAGGCAATCGAATCTTAGCAAGTGTCATACTACTGCCATTAGGAATTTTCCTCGGCATCGACTTTGCCAATGCTCAAATTAACTCAGATGCCAGTCTCAATAGTACTGTCTCTCAAAATGGGAATCACTTCACAATTACCAATGGTAGTGCTTCAGGCAAGAATTTATTTCACAGTTTCAGTAATTTTTCTGTCCCTAGTGGTGGTTCAGCCACTTTTGATTTAATAAATACATCTAATATTTCTACTATATTTAATCGCGTGACGGCTGGGAATGTATCTCATATTGATGGGATGATACAGACGATCAATCACAATAACCCTGTCAGCTTGTTTTTAATCAATCCCACAGGAATCGTCTTTGGGGAAAATGCCAGCGTGAATGTCAGTGGTTCTTTTGTTGGTACAACTGCTGAGAGTGTAGTCTTTGCTGATGGATTCAAATTTAATGCCAGCGACACGACAACACCCCCACTATTAACCATGAGTACGCCTGTGGGATTGCAACTCGGAGCCAATGCGGGAGCAATTCGCACTCAAGGAACACCAGCATCTAACTTCTTTCTCCGCCCCTCGCAAACCTTCCAAGCGCAAACTTTAGCATTAGTGGGGAGTGAAATTAATATCAATCAAACTAGCCTTACCAATCCAGACGGCAGAGTGGAATTATGGGCATTAAAAAATGCGGAAGTGGGATTGCATCATCTAGACGGATGGCAATTTATTAGTCCGGTAACTGCTGACTGGGGCATGATTTCCCTCAGACAATCCTCACTCATCGATACTTCTGGCATTAATGGGGGAGCAATTAACATCCAGGGACGAGGTTTGACTATTCAGGAGGGTTCGGGAATTTCTTCTGCTACCACAGCCTGGGGAACAGGACAAGATATTACTGTCAAAACTACAGAATTTGTCGATTTGTTGGGTGTATCTAGCCCAGAAAATTACTCCACTCCGGGAATCTTCACCAGTGTATTTGGCACTGGCGCAAAGGCGGGAGACATTACCATTGAGACTGAAAGGCTACGAATTGCCAATGGCGCTTGGTTACAGTCCATCAACTATGGCTTTGCTTTTGACTTCTTGACTTTCACACCTACACCCATCACCGATGCTAGTACCGGCAATATTACAGTTCGTGCCAAAGATATAGAAGTGAGTGGTTACAATCCATTTGCCGATTCTTTTACTGGTATGGCTAATTTTCAGCCGAGTGCGATTACTACCTTGGTCACTGGTGGTGAAAGAAATAATAGCGGCAGCATCACTATTGAAGCCGATCGAGTTCGTTTACTGAATGGAGGGCGCATTAGTACCGATCTCGTTGGTTCCAGTTTTCCTGGTTTTGAGTTGATGACCACTGGTACATCTGGGGATATTTCTATTCAAGCTGCTGAAAGTCTGGAAATTCAAGGAGTGACACCAGGGGGAATGGTTAGTGCTGTGATTAGTGCCATTCAACCTTTTGCAGATGGTTCAGGCGGAAATATTACTATCAACACTGGAGGTTTGCAGTTATGGGAAGGTGGGACTGTATCTAGTGCTTTATCAGGTGCTGGCACAGCTGGCAATATAGATATTCACGCCCAAGATATACAAGTCAGCGACCCAGTGATTGATATTATTAGCCAAACAGTCAGCGGAATCACCGTTGCCGTCAGTGAAAATGCGGTTGGTTCAGGTGGAAATATTAATATTCGAGGCGATCGCTTGCGTGTGTTTAACGGCGGACAAATCACTTCATCTAGTTTGGGGCAAGGTGCAGCTGGCAGTGTGAATTTACAAGTTAACGATATAGACGTGCAAGGCATTTCGCCATCTTTATTTGATGGTCGTCAGCTACCCAGTACCATCACAGCCGCCTCAGATAATGCTTTTACTGCTCAGTCAGTTAATATCATTGCTGATAGTTTGCGTGTCCGCGATCAGGCAGAAATTAGCGTCAGCAATTCTGGTACAGGTAATGCAGGTAACTTAAATATTGTTGCTCATCATATCTTCCTTGACAATGCAGCCAGTCTCAAAGCAGAACTGAATGGCGGGGGTCGTGGCAATATCCGACTCCTAGCTAGTGATTTTCTCCTCCTCCGCAATGGCAGTAAAATTATTACCAATGCTGATGGTGCTTCTACAGGGGGAAACATTAATATCAATGCTGATTTGATTGTTGCTGTCCCCAAAGAAAACAGTGACATTTCCGCTAATGCTGTCGTGGGCAGCGGTGGTAACATTCAAATCACCACTCAAGGTTTGTTTGGCTTACAGTTTCGAGAACAACTCACACCGGAAAGCGACATTACCGCCAGTTCGGAATTTGGCATTAATGGTACTGTGCAAATCAATACTGTAGGCGTTGACCCCAATTCCGGTTTAGTCGAACTCCCTGCCAATGTCAGTGACCCATCCCAACAAATTGTTACAGGTTGTATGGGTAGTGAAGGCAGTAGATTTGTCGCCATAGGTAGAGGTGGTATACCCCAAAATCCCAATCAACAAGTTTGGAGCGATCGCACTTGGTCTGATATCCGTGATCTTTCTACATACCAGCAAACACAGGCTTTAAAAGCCCCAATACCAAAATCTCCAGAATCACTTGTCCAAGCTACATCTTGGCGACGTAACACCCAAGGACAAGTTGAATTAATGGCCAATAAATCTTCTGCTCAAGTGCAACAACCATTAACCTGTGCTGCGGTGACTCAAAATTAAGTTTCATACAGTTCATTGGAGGTGTTAGTAAAAAAAATATTGTGGGCATCCTCAGTATATGTTGGTCATAGAGATAGGGTAATGAAAGTAACTTCTGTGTGCTGGGGTGTAGCCTATGGTATTTTAGTAGGTGGAAATTTGCTACCTGCAATGGCTCAGGTGACATCTGACGCGACAACTAACACCATTGTCAACTCCAACGGCAATAATTTTGATATTCTTAATGGTATCAATCAAGGTAATAATTTATTTCACAGCTTTAGTAATTTTTCCATACCTACAGGTGGTTCGGCAACTTTCGATTTAACAAACACACCAAATACAACAACTATATTTAGTCGCGTTACAGGTGAAAATATTTCTCATATTGATGGGTTAATTCGCACACTTCATGGTAGTAACCCAGTCAGTTTGTTTTTGATGAATCCCAATGGAATTGTGTTTGGGCAAAATGCCAGCTTGAATATTAGTGGCTCGTTTGTGGGGACGACAGCGAATAGTATTAAGTTTGCCGATGGTATTCAGTTTGGGACAACCGATTCTACAATTCCACCGCTACTGACGATGAGTATCCCCATTGGCTTACAATTCGGGCAAGGTGCAGCCACCATCACTAACCGTGCTGATCTTTCTGCAAATCAGGGTTTAACCTTAGCCTCTAATGCAGTCCTGAGTACCGCTATGCTTACATCTCCCAATGGTGCAGTGCAGATTCAAGCCACCACTGGAGATGCTCAGTTACAAGCGATCGCTGCTCGCAGTGTGGACATCACCGCCCAAGGCAATGTCAACGTTGGCGCAATCAACACGAATAGCTCAATCGATAGCGGTGGACTGGTTAATATTCAAGCTGGTCGAGCAATAACCGTAAATGACACCATTAATACAGCTACTACTGCCGCCATCGGCAACGCTGGTAATGTCTCCTTATCCTCTGGTGGCGACCTCACCATTCAATCTATCAATGCTTCTGTCGGAGAGAGGTCTGGTAGCAACAACACCAATGGCAACGGTGGGGACATCAGTTTGCAAAGTAACGGTCATCTTCTCGTCCAAGACAGCGCGACTATTGAGACCCGCAATAGCCGGAATCAGGGTGTTGGGAATAGTGGTAGCGTTAACATTGTGACGCGATCGCTGAGTCAATACGGCACGGTCTTCACCGATACCAGAGGCCAAGGTAATGCGGGAAAAATTACGGTACAAGCTGCCGATCTGATTTTGATCGCAGGGAAAGAAGGAGGGACTCGTTCAGGATTTTCGGCAGTGGTGGATCGGGGCGCGATCGGTAACGCTAACAACATTCAAATCACGGCTGGGTCGTTGACGATGAAAGATGTGAGCCTGTTATCAACTAACACCTTTGGAATGGGAAATGCCGGTTATATTGACGTTCAGACAGACGATTTAATTTCCTTGTATGGACGTGTCAATATTTTCTCCAATGTGGAAAGCGGTGCGATCGGCAATAGTGCTGGAGTTAGTTTGAAAGCAGGCTCTCTTACCGCAGAATTTATTGACTTCACTAAAGTCCCCAACATTTTCTCATCTGTATTGGGTGAAGGTAACGGTGGCAACATCACCCTCAATGTACGTGACTCTATTTCTCTCAGTGGTGCTAGAATTCGCGCCCTCGTAGATGGAAATGGCAAAGGAGTGGGCGGCAATATTGATATTCGGGTGGGAAGTGCGCTCTATGCCAACAACAATACCCTGATTAATACCCGCGCCAGCACTTTTGGTAAAGCAGGAAATATCAATATTCAAGCCGACTCGATCACCTTAGACGGCGTACTACCCGCCGAAGGATTTCCCACAACGATAAATACTTCCACTCGCAGCGCCAATGCTGGCGGTCAGATCACACTGACGAGTCGAACATTTTCGCTCTTGAATGGTGCGCGTCTGGATACCAATACTTTAAATTCTGGAGATGCCGGCGATGTAACTATTCAAACCAGCGAATTTGTATTATTAGATAACGTAGAAAAGACCGATCCCGCCTTCTTTATCTCTGGACAACGCAATATTTCAGAGGGTCGTGTACCCAGTTTTATTCGCAGCGAAGTTCAGGGAGTTAACGCCACTGGTAATGGTGGCAATGTCCAAATTCAAACGCCTGTGTTAATTGTTAGCAACGGCGCTTACATTAGTTCTAGTTCCACTGGCCAAGGTAATGCAGGCAATATTGAGATTACCTCTGATGCTGTGACATTTGCGGGGGTTGGGCGATCGCCTCTCCTCAACAATGATCCAAACCCAAATTTTCCCAGTGGTGCGTTTAGCCTGGCGACAGCAAACGGTAATGGCGGGAATATCACCATTAAGTCCACTGATTCGGTTTCAATTAACGGTAATGCTCAATTGTCTGTGAGTAGTAGTGGGCAAGGGACTGCGGGAAACTTAGATATTCAGACCAACCAGTTGCAACTCAAGCAGAGCAGTTTGCAAGCAGAAGCGGTTGCAGGCAGCCAAGGCAATATTCTCATTCTCTCCGACCTGCTCTTGATGCTTCAAGGCAGCCAAATTACAGCCAACGCTAAGGAAGACGCGAATGGAGGCAACATCACAATTGATGCGCCGATCATTCTGGGCTGGGAAAATAGTGATATCGCGGCGAGTGCATTCAAAGGTAAAGGCGGTAATATCCAAATCACAACTGAGGGTATCTTCGGACTTCAGTTTCGTCCCCAAATCACAGAAAAAAGTGATATCACTGCGAGTTCTCAATTTGGTGTTAGCGGTACGGTTGATATTAATAATTTTGGCATTGACCCCAATTCCGGTTTAGTGGAATTACCTAAAAATGTTACTGATCCATCCCAACAAATTACTACAGGTTGTACTGATAATCAAGGTAGTAGTTTTGTCGCCACTGGTAGAGGTGGTATACCCCAAAATCCCAATCAACAAGTTTGGAGCGATCGCACTTGGTCTGATATTCGTGATCTTTCTACATACCAGCAAACACAGGCTTTAAAAGCCCCAATACCAAAATCTCCAGAATCACTTGTCCAAGCTACATCTTGGCGACGTAACACCCAAGGACAAGTTCAATTAATTACCGATAAATCTTCTGCTCAAGTGCAGCAACCATTAACCTGTGCTGCGGTGACTCAAAATTAAGTTTCATATAGTTCATTGGAAGTGTTAGTAAAAAAATATTGTGGGCATCCTCAGTATATGTTGGTCATGGAGATAGGGTAATGAAAGTAACTTCTGTGTGCTGGGGTGTAGCCTGTGGGATCTTAGTAGGTGGAATTTTGCTACCTGCAATGGCTCAGGTGACATCTGACGCGACAACTAACACCATTGTCAACTCCAACGGCAATAATTTTGATATTCTTAATGGTATCAATCAAGGTAATAATTTATTTCATAGCTTTAGTAATTTTTCCATCCCTACAGGTGGTTCGGCAACTTTCGATTTAACAAACACACCAAATGCAACAACTATATTTAGTCGGGTTACAGGTGGGAATGTTTCTAACATTGATGGGTTAATTCAAACTCTCAACAGTAATAATCCTGTGAGTTTGTTTTTGATGAATCCCAACGGGATTATGTTTGGGCAAAATGCTTCGTTGAATATTGGCGGCTCGTTTGTGGGGACGACGGCGAACAGTATTAAGTTTGCCGATGGGACAGAATTTAGTGCCTTAAATCCAACAACACAGCCGTTGTTAACAATGAGTGTGCCAATTGGGTTACAAATGGGGCAAAATCCGGGAGATATTACCGTGCAAGGGAGTGGACACCGCCTGAGCGGCGGAATTTTTACCCCCACAGATCGCAGCAAAAATCCCATTGGGTTACAAGTCAGTGCAGGCAATACGCTGGCACTCATTGGCGGTGAGGTAAAGTTTTCCGGTGGCATTGCAGCCGTTAATGGAGGTGGGCATTTGGAAGTGGGCAGTATTAGGGATGGGCAAGTCGGACTCAATTCCACAATGCAGGGGTGGGTGGGGGATTACTCAAAGGTACAAGAATTCAATGATATCTATCTGGCAGAGCAATCGCTGCTAGATACCAACGGTAGCAACGGCTCGATTCAATTACAAGGGCGAAATATCAACTTGAGTGAGGGTTCAGCTATTTTGATCCAGAACCTTGGCGCACAAACGTCAGGGGGGATTACAGTCAAGGCATCTGAGTCCCTTAACCTCACAGGAAATTCCACCGATGGAAGCATTGCAAGTTCGCTTGAAAGTGACAATTTAGGAGCCGGTCAAGGGGGTGATATTAGCATCTCTGTTGGGGAGCTATCCATGCAAAATGGCGCAATAATCTCTACTCGGACGTTTACCCAAGCATCCGGTGGCAATCTTACAGCCAATGTCGCAGGTTCGATTAATATCAGTGGCTTTGTCCCTAGCAATCCAGTCAGGTTGTCCTCGTTCAGAACAATTACACTTAACTCTGCAAATGCTGGCAATGTTACAGTCTCAAGTGGTAATCTGCGGCTTCTGAATGGTGGTGCATTGTCTTCTGGAACCATAGGCTCAGGACAAGCTGGAACGGTACGAGTTAATGCGGCAGACTTAATTGAAATTGCTGGTAACAACTCAATTATATTGTCACCAAGTCTCTTGAGTTCAGCGACTCTCAGTTCTGGAAATGCCAATAACACCTTTGTCAACACATCCAGATTAGTGATTCGAGACGGTGGATTTCTAGGGTCTACCACCGTTGCTACGGGTTCAGCAGGCAATGTCATAATTAATGCTTCTAAGTCTGTAGATATTCAGGGTAGAGGGGCTGGTTCAATCACACCTAGCCGCATCGTTTCAACTGCGGAGATTCTCGACCCAGCTACTCAAGCTGCCTTTGGACTTCCGGCCATTCCCACGGGGAACGCTGCTTCCCTCACTATTAGCACACCATCATTACGCATCACAGATGGGGCATTTGTGACTGTCAGAAATGATGGGCCAGGTAGAGCAGGAGATTTGCTCCTTAATGCCAACTCTATTTTCCTTGACAACCAAGGTGCTATCACCGCATCAACCGCCTCTGGGAACGGGGGCGATGTCAGATTAAACTTACAAGATTATCTGCTGATGCGTCATGATAGCCTGATTTCCGCCACTGCTGCGGGCAACGGTAATGGTGGCAACCTGTTGATTAACGCACCAGTAATAATTGGGTTAGAAAACAGCGACATCATCGCCAATGCTGTCCAAGGTCGTGGCGGTAACATTAATATCACCACTCAAGGCATTATTGGTCTAGCGTTTCGCAATACCCTCACCCCCAGAACCAACCTCACCAATGACATCACTGCCAGTTCCGAATTCAATGTTAATGGTACAGTGCAAATCAATACTGTAGGCGTTGACCCCAATTCCGGTTTAGTCGAACTACCTGCCAACGTCAGCGATCCATCCCAACAAATTGCTACAGGTTGTACGGTTAACGAAGGTAGTAGTTTTGTCGCCATTGGTAGAGGTGGTATACCCCAAAATCCCAATCAACAAGTTTGGAGCGATCGCACTTGGTCGGATGTCCGTAATATTTCTGCGTTCCAGACAACAGGCAATAACACTGCCCAAATCCCAGAATCTTCAGCAACTCTCGTCCAAGCGACTAGTTGGCATCGTAATGTCCACGGCGAAGTTGAATTAATTGCAGCTTCATCTCCGGTTCAGTTACCGCAACCATCAACTTGTGCTGTTGTTACGAATAAACCAACTTAGGTCATGATAAATTTAATTCAAATAAAGGAAGTTGCTTGCTGATGAAATCCGTAGTTTTTCTATTCATATTAATAAATGGTTTTTTAACATCAATTATGATGCGAGCCGCGCTCGCTCAAGTAATATCAGATGATACTAACAACACTATTGTCAACCATAATGGTAATAATTTCACAATTATTAATGGTATCGAAAAAGGTAATAACTTATTTCATAGCTTTAGTAATTTCTCTGTACCCACAGGTGGGTCAGCGATTTTTAATTTAACAAATACGCCCAATATTACTACTATCTTTAGTCGGGTGACGGGTGAAAATATTTCCCATATTGATGGATTAATTCAAACCCTCAACAGTAATAATCCGGTGGATTTGTTTTTGATGAATCCCAACGGCATCATGTTTGGTAGAGATGCCAAATTAGATATTGGTGGTTCCTTTGTGGGGACGACAGCAAATAGTATTAAGTTTGCTGATGGAACAGAATTTAGTGCAGTCAATGGGAATGATTCACCATTATTGACGATGAGCGTACCCGTTGGTTTGCAATTGGGTAATTCTACAAGTCAAATTCAGGTGCAGGGGTATGGCAATGATAGCATTGTGCCTAGTAGCAACTTGGGAATAGTTGCCAGTCCCGGAAAAACTATCGCCTTAGTGGGAGGAGATATTACATTTACGGGTGGTGTGATTACTGGTTTGGCGGGTCGAATTGAAGTCGGTGCAGTGGGTAGTGGGACTGTGAATTTGACACCAACACCCGCAGGATGGCAATTAGGTTATGCACAAGTTGAAAATTTTCGAGATATCAAATTTACGCAGAGTTCTTCTCTGTGGAATCCCGATCCTCTAGGCAATCCTTTTGGTGGAATTCAGGTCGTAGGGCGAGATATTACCTTAGATCAATCCCAAATTGCCGCCGCCACAGTAGGAACTGGGCAGGGTGGTAATATTACTGTGAATGCAGAGCGATCGCTCTTTTTGGGTGGTGTAAATCCTTCGGCTCAAGCTCCCAGTGCCTGGATTGTCAATCAGGTGACTCCTGGCGCAACTGGAAACGGGGGAGCAGTAAAAATTCAAGCTGGTGATTTGACTTTACAAGATGGTGCAGCCATTGAAACCCTCAGTTTAGGTGCAGGAGCCGCAGGTAAGGTGGAAGTGGTAGCAGATACCATTGCGGCTAGTGGTGTCGTTGCTCTGCAAACTCCTTTCTTCTTCTCTACTAATGTTAATAGCCGGATCGCCAGTCAAGTCTATAGAGCGGGAAATGGGGGAGATGTTTCCGTGGTAGCGCGAAAACTCATCCTGGAAGATGGTGCTTCAGTCAGAACAACCGTATTTCCTGGAGCCACTGGACAAGGTGGAAATGTTTCGCTTGATGTTGCAGATGAGATTGATGCCTTAAGATTGAATTCCATTGGCTCTCAGCCCAGTGGTATTAATGCTCTCACATTTGGGATTGGTAATGGTGGAAATATCAGGGTTTCTTCAGGTAAATTAAATCTCATTGATGGGGGAACAATTAGCACAATTACTTCTCGCTTGGCAGGTGTCCCTGGTACGGGAATTGGCAACGCTGGCGATATTACGTTAGTTGTGGGGGAATCTAGCAATTTAGTCGGAGTATCACCCATTTCTTCCTCTCAAAACAGCTTTATTGGCAGTCTCAGCACTGGCTTTGGTAATACTGGCAATGTGTTAATAACGACACCCATATTATCTATCCAAGATGGTGCTACCTTGGGAGTGCTTACTGTACCAGTGATTGGTGGACTTGGAGACCCCAACCAGTTCACTAATCTGGGAAGCAATGGCTCTGTTACTTTAAATGTAAGCGATCGCTTCATCATTAGCGGTATCAATCCTATAAATGGCAGCAGTAGTGTTTTAAATAGCATCAACTATAGCAGTGCCAAACCTGGAGAGGTCACAATCACAACCAATCAATTGCTCGTTCTTGATGGTGGGATCATCAGTAACTCGACTGTGGGAACTGGTGATGCTGGGACTTTAAGAATCCAAGCCAATGACATTCTGATAGATGGTGAAAATAATTTTGCAGCGATCGTTGCTAATGCCTCTCTTGTGGATGCAATCACTCGTAATTTGTTTAAGCTTCCAGACTCTCCCACAGGTAACACAGGTGTTATCCACATAAATACTCAGCAATTAACCCTCCGTAATCGAGGTTTTATTACCGTCACTCATCAAGGTATAGGTGATGCAGGTGAATTAAACATCCAAGCCAATCGAGTTTCTTTAAATGCTGGGGCAATTGCTGCAACTACGGCATCTGGAAAAGGCGGTAACATCAATCTAGTATCAACAAATACATTTTTTAGTCGTAATGGCAGTCAAATTAATGTCGAAGCAGGTCGTAATGGTGATGGTGGCAACATTAACATCAATGCTCCGGTGATTGTTGGGTTAGAAAACAGCGATATTATTGCCAACGCTTTGAATGGTGATGGTGGCAATATTCAAATTAGTACTCAGGGTTTATTTGGACTAAAATTCCGCGACCAACTCACCCCAGAAAGTGATATCACTGCTAGTTCTCAATTTGGTGTCAAAGGTACGGTAAATATTAATAATTTTGGTATTGACCCCAATTCAGGTTTAGTAGAATTACCAGACAATATTAACGACTCATCCCAGCAAATTGCTACAGGTTGTACTGATAATCAAGGCAGTAGTTTTGTCGCCACTGGTAGAGGTGGAGTACCGCAAAATCCCAATCAACAAGTTTGGAGCGATCGCACTTGGTCTGATATTCGTGATCTCTCTACATATCGGCAAAATAGCTCCGTGACCGCACAAATACCTTCAGGGTCAGAAGTGCTGAAGCAAGCTACATCTTGGCGCATGAATCCGGAAGGAAAAATTGAGTTAGTTGCAAATAAAGCTTCTACTCAGACACAACTACCCTTGACCTGTGCAGCAACGCCCAAAGGTTAGCATGACTTTATTTTACCGCGATATCATCTCATCTACGATCAATCACTTAAATAGGGTGCTAGATTATTGCATCCTATCGATTGTGCGGTATTGAATTGCTTCGGCTATATGATTGGCTTTTAATTCATCTTCCCCAGCTAAATCTGCAATAGTCCGCCCAACTTTGAGAATGCGATCGCTCGCCCTAGCAGATAACCCTAATTTTCTAATTGCTGCTTCCAATAAATTGCGGCTAGTATCATCTAACTTGCACCATTTCTGGAGATGATGACTTTGCATTTGGGCATTGCAACGCAGATTTGGTTCTCCTTGAAAACGTTTAACAGCGCGATCGCGTGCCTTTGTAACTCTCTCTAAAACCGAAGTTGAAGCTTCTCCCGTGGGTTGTTGGGTAATTTCCTCTGGCTTTAAACGATTAACTGCAACTTGTAAATCAATGCGATCCATCAAAGGCCCCGAAAGCTTTGCCCAATAATTTTCCCGTTGTCTGGGTGAACAGGTACACTGTTGAATAGTATCGCCATAGTAACCGCAAGGACAGGGATTTGTACTGGCGACTAAAGTAAACTGCGCCGGAAACATTACAGATTGTCTGGTGCGGGAAATGGTCACATAACCATCTTCTAAAGGTTGGCGGAGAAATTCTAATACATCTCTTTTGAATTCTGTCAACTCATCCAGAAATAAGATCCCAAAATGTGATAAAGATATCTCTCCAGGACGGGGAAAGCTACCACCACCAACTAGAGAAGGACCTGATGCTGAATGGTGAGGACTGCGAAAAGGGCGATCGCGTACTAAGGAACCGCGATTTTTCAACAACCCAGCCACCGAGTGAATCCGAGTCACTTCTAAAGATTCCGCAAACTCCAAAGGAGGTAAAATTCCCGGTAAACGTCGAGCTAACATCGTTTTCCCACTTCCAGGAGGTCCGACAAAAATAAGATTATGACCGCCAGCTGCTGCAATTTCCAAAGCCCGACGAGCATGAGCTTGACCTTTGACATCTTTTAAGTCTGCACCAGGATAAGCCGTTTTAGGTAACGGTTGTGAATTATCTGGCTGTACAGGTTTGTAACGCCCTGGATTATTCAACAAATCCACCACTTCAGCGATATTTTTGCAACCGTAAACCGCCAATCCTTCAACTACCGAAGCTTCTTGAGCATTATCTACTGGAACAACTAAACCTGCAATCCCCATTTTCTCGGCTGTAGCTGCAATAGGTAAAACCCCAGCCACAGGACGTAAACTACCATCTAAGGAAACCTCCCCCAAGAAAAGGTAATCTCCCAACAAATCAGCGCTCACTTGTTCAGAAGCCGCCAAAATCCCCACACTAATCGGTAAATCGAAACATGGCCCTTCCTTGCGTAAATCAGCCGGAGTCAAGTTAATCACAATTTTCCGCATAGGGAAAGCAAAACCAGCATTTTTCAGCGTCGCTTTTACCCTCTCCTTAGATTCTTGCACCGCCGAATCAGGAAGACCCAACACCACAATTCCTGGTAAACCCCCTGAAATATCGACTTCAACACCGACCTTCACGGCATCGATGCCTACAATAGATGCACTCCAAACTCTAGCAAGCATTTCTTCTATATATATAAGTAAAGCTTTAAAAGCTTTAGCAGATCAGTAGGTAAATTGCATGAGTGAAACCACAGAGACAATTTTCAGCATTGCTCAATTTGAAGGTGAAATGCCAAAATTACCTTGCTTTTTCTTTGTACCTTTGCGCCTACCCTACGGGAACGTTTTCAACGAATGCGCCTTTGCGCGATAAAAATCCATATTTCCATTCTGCAACGCCGAAAAATTCATGCTATGGCTAAAATAATAGTTCCTAGAGATGCAGGTGAATTATGGTTCAAACCCCCACAAAATCCTTAACCCTAGAAGAATTTCTCCAACAACCGGAAACCAAACCGGCTAGCGAATTTATAGATGGTCAGATTATTCAAAAACCTATGCCCCAAGGAAAACATAGCACGCTTCAAGTGGATCTTGGTGCTGATATCAATCTAACGCTGAAACCCCAGCATATCGCCCGTGCTTATTCAGAATTACGCTGTACCTTTGGGGGTAGATCCATTGTTCCTGATATCGCAGTTTTTAGATGGGAACGCATCCCCCGCGACGATAATGGTAAAGTCTCCAACACCTTTGCAATCGCACCAGACTGGACAATTGAAATCCTTTCCCCAGACCAGAGTCAAACCAAAGTCGTCCGTAATATTCTTCACTGTCTCAATCACGGGACTCAGATGGGCTGGTTGATTGATCCAGAAGAAGAAGTGGTATTTGCCTATTTTGCTAATCGCACCCTTGCAGTGTTTGAATTAGCAAGCGATCGCTTACCTGTTCCACCCTTTGCAGAATCATTCAACCTGACTGTGGGTAAACTTTTTAGTTGGTTAACAGAATAGCATCATCGAAAAAAAACACTAGGCGATCGCTGAAATTGGCATGGGTGAAACCACAGAGACGATTTTCAGCCATCGGAAAATTCAGGGGATCTTGCACAGATGCTAGCGATCGCCTTAACTGCTGATGCTAGAGATGTCTAATTTCTAGAATTATCTTCTAATCGCTCATAGTAGTGCGAGCAAGAGATTTTTTTGTCGCCACCTGATGTTCATACCAGTTCATTAAGGGTGTAGCAGAAATGCCATGTAAAATTACAGAAACGACAACAGTAGTGTATACTATCCAAGATATCTGTTCACCAACCTCTCCTTTTAAGCCATGACTAAACGCATAGGCAAGATAATATAAAGAGCCTACGCCACGAATACCAAACCAGCCAAATAACCAACGGGTTGCAGGATGAAAATTACGACGTGGGGAGTTTAAGGGACGTTGACCAATTGTACTGATCCAAGCTCCTACAGGTCGAATTACTAAAAATAATAAAATGATGACTATGAAAGAAGAAAAGGCATAATGAACCATTGGTTGCCATAATAATATTGTTCCCAATAATAAAATTATCCCGATCTCCAATAATTTTTCTAGTCGTTCAATAAATTCTAATTGTCCCATTGGCTTGTGAGGATTTCTGTAACTGTCTTGGGTGATCAAACCAGCCACAAATACTGCCAAAAATCCATAGCCATTGATAATTTCTGTTAAAGAATAGGTAATTAGAATCGCACTAATAGCAATAAAATCTTCCATGATAACATCAGCAGAACGATTTTTTTGAATCTTTTGATCAAACCAAACGATTAGTTTAGCTACCAAAAAACCCATCACAATACCAGATGTAATCGCCCAAATCACATCAACTATTAACCAATCCTTTAACCAGTTGTTCCAATTATTATCTTTTATGGCATAAATGCCAAAATAAACAAAAGGAAAAGCTAAAGCATCATTTAACCCTCCTTCAGAGGTTAAACCAAAGCGTAACTCATCTCTATCCTTAATATCTGTTAGTTGTACTTCTGAAGCTAATACTGGGTCAGTGGGTGCAAGAATTGCTCCTAATAAGATTGCTTCTCCCCAATTCATTCCTAAAATGAACCTCCCGACTATTGCCAAGGCAAAGATAGAAATCGGCATTAATAACCCAATCAACCGTGCTGTAATATTCCATATTTTCCAGCGTCGAGGATGGATAATTTTTAACCCACAGCTAAATACAGAAACAATCACGACAAATTCTGTGAGTCTTTCGAGTATTTTGGCATTAAATACATTATTTTCTCTTAGTTGGATAATTCCTATGCCTTCAGAACCTAAAAATATACCCATTAATAGATATATTAGTGCAAAAGAAAGTGGTAAGCGCTTAATCCAACCTGACCCTAGTGTAACTACTAGTAACAGTAGACCAATAATCAGTAGTTCAAGAATGTAAATGTTGATCATATAAATATGTGTAAAAGTCAAACATATTCTGAGCATCTTAATGGAGATAGCCTATTTATATGAAATATCTATAGATAGATTTTGTGAAGAAGTTTTTCTGGGATTTCTACTCCGCTAGATTAGGATCTAGGCTCATCAATGCGTCTGAATATGGTAAGAGCGATGATCGCCTAAAATCTCTAGCTGCTAAATTGGCATGAGTGAAACCACACAGACAAACTGAGTTCTTTAATAATTTTGGGTATTTAATTGTTTCACGGCGCTACGACTACCAAAAAGATGAGCATAAACGTAGGAAAACTCACAGCCAAAGAGGAAAATGCAGCACGCTAAATAAATCCAAGTTAACAGAATCATGACGCTACCAATCACGCCATAGGAAAGGAAATGGCTGCCGATGGTAATCACACTGTTACTAACTAATTGTTGCAATCCTGCCAGCAGCAAGGCGGTAATTACAGCACCTAACCAGACATCAACCCAACGGACATAAACAGACGGCAAAATCTTGAACAAAATGCAGGCAGTTACAGCCAGAATTAAAAAAGATGAGCCTCCCTGAAGACCTTTGGCTAATTGTAGTTCGTCAACTTGGATGAAAGAGAAGGTCTGACGAAAGTTTGCCACTAGCCCTAGGATAGTTTTGATCACAATATTTGAGATTAATGAACTCAGCAGCAATAAACCTGTGCCAAGGACTAACAGAAAAGCCCAGATTTTTTCCACAACAAAGGAAAGCACCGTTTTTCTAATTGATGTGTGAGCTGGATTAGGCGATCGCCAAATTCTATTGACTGAACTACTCAGAACCGAAAAAACTGTACTGGCGGTAAATAAGAGCAAGCCAAATCCCACAATTCCGGCTCCAGCACTACTTTGATTGAGGGATATGATAGTTCCTTTCACCAGATCGTGAACTTCTGGAGGCAGATATCGCTCTATCACTGCTGTCATGTTTTGGAACGCTTCAGTATTAGGTTCAATCAGCGAACCAATAATGCTCAAAATGACTAATAGTATGGGAAACAGTGAAAAAAGGGCATGGTAGGATAGAGCCGCCGCCATCCCAGAACAATTGTCTTGGTTCCACTTCTGCCCTGTCTGGAGCAGGAGTTGAGTCGCCTTTGAAGGCAGAATTGTATCTCGAATAAATCGAATCATTTTTTCTTACTCTCCCCTGCTCCCTGCTCCCCTTCGACTGCGCTCAGGGCAAGCCTGCTCACAGTGTGATCGGGGCGATTGGTTCAATGTCAGGGTCATATCCGCCAATTTGATTAGTTCGCAATACCCAAACAGTTGCACCGTGATCCAGGAAGATTTTGACTAAGGTATCACTAGCAAGACGGGGTAAAATTGTCCGCCAACTGCCCAAACCCATGATCAAATTGCGGATCGGTTCATCTTCCAGAGTGCTGCCCAGGTCGTAGTCGTTTTGTTCCCAATTTGATTGGGAACCACCTATGGGTTGCAACTCCAGTTTGAGTTTTTTGCCAAGCTGAAGAAGTTCTTTGAATCGTTGTTCCTGTTCGGGATGGTGTTCACTCCATCGATGCAGATAATCTACATTGGCGCGCACCTGTCGCTGCATCTGGTTCAAACTAGTGAATAAAGCCTGATTGGAATCCTGTGTGCAGTTATTGACAAGTCCAACGTAAGTGCCTCCGGTGCCGTCTCCGATGCGATAACGAGCTGTCATCACTTCTAGTTGCAACATGACCGAATCCAATGGCGAGAGCTGCCCTGATGCCAAGTTATAGTAACCACTCAAAGCATCGTGTTTGATCAGAAGGTCACAGACTGGGCGATTACCGAGCCAACCAAATTGGCGATCGCCCATATAGCGCGACCAATGAAGTGTGCCGGCAATTAGCCCATCGGTATTATGAGTGTAGACCTGATGATAGCGTAGATCAAAGCGTAGTTCATCACTCAACGGTTCACGAATCACTTGCGCTAAACCCAAGGCAAAGTGTCCAAAGTATATGGGCGTAGAGGCACCAGGTTCGGCTTTTTTACCGCCAATGCCGCCATAAACGTGAATCAACAGCGCGCGATCGCCTTCTTGCCAATCATTGATGGCATTGTGGATTGCTGGAGATGAACTGTGTTTCTGCGCTGTGCATAATACAGAAGAGATTCGCCCTTTCTGCGCCTTAATATCTGCCCAAGAGCGGTTGCGGATGTAACGGTAGGATGGTTTTTTGCCGAACACCACTTCACCTGGTTGCAAGCGAAATAAGTCCCGTGGTTGCAAAGACTGCACTACGAATCGACCCTGAGTATCCTTCGCGCCATAGATATACCAGCCTGTCTCATTCAATGCAGACTTTTCCAAATCACGGGTAGTTGACGGGGAACTGTCTTGAGTTGCTGCCATGACTACTTCTGGCAACCGTATAACCTCTTCTGATCCATTAAACTCACGAGTCTGAGAGTTAAAGTGAACCACACGGAATTGGTCGGTGTAAGGAATAGGCTGGACAAACTTCACCAGTGCATAAAAGCGCCCAGTAATTTGCACTGGCTGGCTGTGAATCCGAAGGGAAATGGGGAAATAAGATAAAGTGGTGGCAGCATCAGAAGATGTCCACGTTTCCAGGCTTTCACTGCCGCTTTCCTCCACTTCCACAGGTTCATTCAGCGACACAACTATGTCATCTGTGGGATGAGAACCTGCCAGCGATTCTAGAGGATCAACTTGTTGCCAATGGTTGAGACGTTCAGGATGAATGAGTCCGTCGTATTTGCTGGAGTAATCGGCATCGGCACTAAAGTGAACATCGTGAGTTGCGGCTTGCTTCAAATATTTGACAAATGGAGTATCGACCCAACGCAGTTTCACAATTTTTCCGACTAAATGCTCATAGTTGGCAGGAGTATGATGCACTTCAAACAACACACCTTTGATAATTTGCCGAGCTTCCCGATGGGGTAAAATCAAACGACCCATCCAAGGTGCGATCGCCTGATACTCGTGCAAATTAACTGTCTGATTCAGGGGGTAATAGGCTGGATCATTAAAAGCAGCCTGTTTATAGTGTGCGTAATTACTCAGCTTCACAGGAAAGTTTTGTCCTGCTTGCAGTAGGTTTCCCGTCAAAATTCGCAAGATGGTTTCCACAGTTTGTTGCAGATTACTGCGTCCATTTGGCAAAAATTCTTCCGGGTCCATGTACCCACCTGGAACCTGATGCCCCACAGATCCCACTGACAGAATTGAAATTTTACCCTTGCGTTCTGCCCGGTTCCAGTAAGACAAAGGCAGGATTTTCCAGCGTCCGGGAAACATGATCAGACCTAATCTCTGCACCACATCCTGATCACCAATCAAATGATAGAGATGTTCTATCTGGAGAAAATTGTTGTTAGCACTCATCACACCACCCAGGGATACCACATCAATGGGCGCTCTCAGTGCTTGTCTCAAGTAAGGTGCAGAAGCCACAGCCATTTGTCCACCGCCGCTGTAGCCAAGCAGAGTAATTGGTGTGGCGCTCCCCAACTGATAGTCTTGTGCAACTAAGCCGTTGTACAGCACCTGAGCAATACCTCGGTTGTAGATGGGGCCATAGCGCTGATCAGCAGACACGGCCACAATTAAAACATTCCGCAGGTTGACTAAAATACCCAGCAGTGCCGTAGGATTATCCCAACGCAACTTGTCTGCTAGTTTCCAGAGAAATGCCAAGGGACGGTCTTCATGCAGGGGCTTATTCAAGACGGAATACATCATCAATCCCCGTACCAGTTTGATATCCTGGGGCAATGAAGCTGTTAACACTGTCAGGAAATCTTCGACATCGGGGGTATATTCTTCACCTGATTGTCCAACGCCATCTAGATAGATGAGATAGCGAGAAAACTGGCTTGGCTGCTGAGAGTCAGCAAGAGTAGAAGTTATTTGGGTCTTGTCTACTTGTTCACCAAACCATCCTGCCCACCACCCTAAAGTTTCAAAGGGAGCCAACAATCCTGAAAAAACCAAGGCAATTACGCCAATCCATCCCAGATCAAATATTAATCGTGAGAATGTAGGTAGTGCTTCATACCAACCAAATACACCACTGCGAATGGGTCGCAGCAGAATACCAACTATGAAAAACAGCACAAATAAACCCAATAAACTCAACAGCAGGTGAATGGGTTGGGCAATGCTATTGGCTTGGTGAGTTAGATGAACAAAGCTACCTGTCCCATGAGTACGTGGAGTGAGAGTGACTGTCGCCGAGGGTGTGGGTGAAAGAGTAACTGCTTGAAGAGTTTGAGAATGGGAGCGATGACCGCTCGTTTGAATCAAATGTTGCTTTTTTGGGAGAGTAGTTTGAAAAGTCCCCACCAATGGGAAAGGAACTGTTCCCAAGGCAGACCCCCTTGTTGCCGCCAGTTCTTCACGATTTGCCGACAGGTTTACCCCAGCCACGCGATCTGCAATAATTTTACCCAACTGGGCAATGGGCTGACCGATAGTTTTTTCTAACATTTCTTTGACAAACCAGCCAAATGCCACATAGCCAAAGGAAAATCCTGCACCGATGTTAGCAACAGCATCAAAGCCCACTACCATTGCTAACAAGTTCCAGATTGACAAGATTCTTAAAAGTGGTAAACCCAGGTAAGGTAATGCTCCGAGAAAGCTGAACAGCAATGGCGCATAGCCCAGCCCTAGAACTGTTAATAGAGTGGTAAACGGGATATGAATTGACCAGGGAAGCAAACAAATCAGCCAGGTGCTAAATACCAGGAATAGAAACTCAAACAGCGATAAAATCGTGCTGACTAATAGACTCCAGATGAAGCGAATTGGTTGGACACGGTTAAGAAATAAAATGATGCTTTGACCAATGGCCAGTGATAATTGCGCCAGCAAGACCACGGCAATTGCTAGTATTAAGCCTCTTGGTAAGGTGGTAACTTTGCGGAATGCTTCGCCGTTGAGGACAAAGACCCAGCCTAGAATTTCCCAAACGCGATCCATTACAGTAGATGTCATCGACTCTGTTCTCGGTAGGCAATAGAACTATTCAAATCAGCCTCCATCTTAGGGATGGCGATGTTGCCCAACCTGATAGAGCAACAGCAATGCGACAATGGCTCCCACTAATCCGGCAGCGATCGCATTCACCATTGCTTGAATGGCAATCATATTGGATGGAGTGATGATTGCTCCCTGAGTCACCATTGTCGCCGTTTGATTCGGAGTAATCATGGTGGAACCTTGAGGCATCATCAACATTTTAAATGTCAATGTACCTACTTGGGACAAGGCAATTAATACTGCGATCGCCATTATGCCGATATTGGCTAGCAGCCCCAGCTTGAGATTTTGGCTCACCTGAGACTTGGCGGGACGCAGATTCGGACTTTCTAATTTGTTTGCCAATTGTGTGTAGCGGAAACACCAGTAAATACTGAACAGCAGAATTACCAAACAGGCGATCGCCAACCCCAGACCAAAGGAAAGTCCACTCCTCTGCCGTCCAGGACTAAACAGAACAGATGCAACTACCACTAGGATGGGAATGAAACCCAGTAGAGCTTGCAACCAGAAGCCAATCCAACCCAGCCAGCGCAAAGAATGGGCAATCTGCCGGGGAGTTGGACTAGCCGCTTCAGGATTGAGGAAATTAAACATAAATATAGATTGCGGGAAAAGAGGGCATCAGATAGCCGATACTCCAAAATCTGATGCAATTCCATAAATCATTGATTTGGATAAACTACAAACCTGGCGGTAGGAACAAGCACAACAATGGACACATCCAAATAACTCTCTTATAAAGCAAGTAAGTGAGTCGGCGGCACATTTTATCAAAATGTCACAAAATTTTAACCAGAGCTTAATTTGGTTAACTCAATAGGATCATTAAAAAATAACGCCAGGCGATTGGCTTCGCCAGTGCCGGAGGCGATCGCCTAAAATCTGTAACAGATGTTTAGGTAAATCGGCATGAGTGAAACCACAGAGACAATTTTCAGCAAAATTATTCGCCGGGAAATTCCGGTAGACATTGTTTATGAGGATGAATTAGCCCTAGCATTCAAAGACGTTAACCCACAAGCCCCAGTTCATATCCTCGTCATTCCCAAAAAACCCATTGTCAAATTAGCTGATGCTGAATCTCAAGATCAAGCTCTTTTAGGACATCTATTATTAACTGCTCAACGCGTAGCCGCAGAAGCTGGATTAAACAACGGTTATCGTGTTGTGATCAACAATGGTGCTGATGGCGGTCAAAGTGTCTACCATTTACATTTGCATATCCTGGGAGGACGGCAGATGGACTGGCCTCCTGGTTGATCAAACCTGAATGAATCGTGTCTTGAGATGCGATTCATAAGTAAAACCAATAATTTGTATAAGTAAAAATTTATTAAAATCCCTTTACAAAACAAAACTTATCCTCTAAGGTAGTATTCAAGTAAGCAAGTTTACCTACTTACTTAATTCATCCAAAAAAAGCAATCATAAAAAAATGACCACAACCTTACAACAGCGCCAAAGCGCTAACGTATGGGATCGCTTCTGCGAGTGGATCACCAGCACCGACAACCGCATTTACATCGGTTGGTTCGGCGTTCTAATGATCCCAACCCTACTAGCCGCTACCACCTGCTTCATCATCGCCTTTGTTGCAGCACCTCCCGTAGACATCGACGGTATCCGTGAACCCGTAGCTGGTTCCTTGATTTACGGAAACAACATCATCTCAGGTGCAGTTGTTCCTTCCTCCAACGCTATCGGCTTGCACTTCTACCCAATCTGGGAAGCAGCTTCCTTAGATGAGTGGTTGTACAACGGCGGTCCTTACCAATTGGTAATTTTCCACTTCTTGATCGGTTGCGCTTGCTACCTTGGTCGTCAGTGGGAACTATCTTACCGCTTGGGTATGCGTCCTTGGATCTGTGTAGCTTACTCTGCGCCTTTGGCTTCTGCTACCGCAGTATTCTTGATCTACCCAATTGGTCAAGGTTCATTCTCCGACGGTATGCCTTTGGGTATCTCCGGAACCTTCAACTTCATGATTGTGTTCCAAGCAGAACACAACATCTTGATGCACCCCTTCCATATGTTGGGTGTAGCTGGTGTCTTCGGTGGTTCTTTGTTCTCCGCAATGCACGGTTCCTTGGTAACTTCCTCCTTGGTACGTGAAACAACCGAAACCGAATCACAAAACTACGGTTACAAGTTCGGACAAGAAGAAGAAACCTACAACATCGTTGCAGCCCACGGCTACTTCGGTCGGTTAATCTTCCAATACGCGTCCTTCAACAACAGCCGTTCACTTCACTTCTTCCTAGCTGCATGGCCTGTAATCGGTATCTGGTTTACCGCTTTGGGTATCAGCACAATGGCTTTCAACTTGAACGGTTTCAACTTCAACCAATCAGTAATTGATTCTCAAGGTCGCGTTATCGCTACCTGGGCTGACGTAATCAACCGCGCTAACTTGGGTATGGAAGTAATGCACGAGCGTAACGCTCACAACTTCCCCCTAGACTTGGCTGCTGCTGATGTTGCTCCAGTTGCTTTAACTGCACCTGCAATCAACGGTTAATCATCAAGTTTAGCTGAATAAGAAACGCCTCTCAGAAATGGGGGGCGTTTTTTGTATGCTAGTATAAGTTTTTACAGACGAT
The DNA here is from genome assembly GCF_963896525.1 of Nodularia sp. LEGE 04288. Lineage (NCBI taxonomy): Bacteria > Bacillati > Cyanobacteriota > Cyanophyceae > Nostocales > Nodulariaceae > Nodularia > Nodularia sp. LEGE 04288. The sequence goes on along the minus strand of NZ_CAWQOY010000105.1, from coordinate 5,920 downwards.
CATAGACCGGCATTTTTAGATGTCTTTTTCCCAAAAATTCTGGTATTTCATTAAATTTTTGAAGAGGTTACCCTGTGAACAAGAGCCGTTTTTTCTCACAAGCTGTTTTGAGTGCCACTGTTTTGAGTGCTGCGGGAATAATGTCTTATTCCTTGGTGGCTTTGGCTGATGAGGTTACCTGTCGGGGTACATTAGGGGCTGTTACAGTTGATAACGTGCGAGTACCTGATGGTGCTACGTGTACTTTGTCTGCTACGAAAGTTAAGGGTACTGTGAAGGTAGAATCTAATGCAACCCTGAGAGCTAGCAAGGTCAACGTAATCGGTAATATTCAGGCTGAGAATGCCAAAAATGTAGTTGTTAATTCCAATTCAGTCATTGGCGGTAGTATCCAAATCAAACAATCAGGGGCGGCAGGTATTAGCAATACACAAATCAAACAAGATTTACAATTTGATACAAATAAAAATCAACTAGTTGCCAGTGGTAACACAATCGGTGGTAACTTGCAGGCTTTTAAGAACACCGGAGGACTTACGATCAATAACAATAAAATTGATGGTAATTTGCAATGTAAAGAAAACCGTCCTGTTCCGACTGGAGGAGGAAACATTGTCAGAGGTAATAAAGAGGATCAATGCTCCCGGTTATAGGGTGATCTCAACCGGATGAAAGTACGCGAAAAATGTCATCATAGGAATGGTGAAAACATTCGGGAGATAAGACTACGGTTTACGCACGTCCTTTAGCACGATTAATTGAGCAGTTGCAACGCCTACCGGGAGTTGGTCCCAAGTCCGCCCAGAGACTGGCTTTGCACATTCTTAAACGCTCAGAATCAGAAGTAGAAGCTTTAGCACAAGCCTTAATTGATGCAAAAAAGCAGATAGGCTTGTGTTCTGTTTGCTTTCACCTATCTGCTGATCCTGTTTGTGAAATTTGTCGTCATCCTAACCGTGACAATACCTCTATCTGTGTGGTAGCGGATTCTCGTGATTTGATTGCGTTGGAAAAAACCCGCGAATATAAAGGCAAGTATCACGTCTTGGGTGGGGTGATTTCCCCGATGGATGGTATTGGCCCAGAACAGCTAACTATCCAAGCTTTGGTGCGGCGGGTGAGTCAACAAAAAACCCAAGAAGTCATTATGGCGATTAGTCCGACTATCGAAGGGGAGACAACAACTCTGTATATCGGTCAGCTACTTAAACCATTTACCAAGGTGACACGTATCGCTTTTGGCCTACCGGTGGGTGGCGATTTGGAATATGCCGATGAAGTGACGCTGGCAAGAGCTTTGGAAGGTCGCAGAGAGTTAGATTAATTTTTATGAGAAAGTTAGCTCAGTAACAGGCCTTGCGTTCTTACTAGGTGACATCTTTCCAGGCGATCGCTACTAAGATAAATTCTATATATAGCCGTAGTCACATCGGTGACGACAGTGTTGATTGCTGAGGGCAAATGAAGCAACTGGGTTTCAGTCGGTTTACAGTTATTTACCTATGGAGGCGTTGATTTCAGGTAATCCTGTAGGGCGATGCAATTTGCGGGGTTGAGTTTGACCAGAATTTTTTCAAGGCAAACACTTTTATCCAATATCTATTGACACGAAGCATTCCACCAGGGTCTAATTTAGCGTTCTCCTGTTTTTTCAATCGTTTCTATGACTGCTAAACCAATACCAGAAGCAGCTATTAGCATGACTGCTGATAGCAAATACATATTGGTAAACATTTGGAGGGCATCTTCAAAAAACATATAGGTGGTCATTGCTTCACCTTTTCAACTCTGTGGTGCTAGTAGTTTTTGTTTTTCCAGATGACTTAGTAGTTCTCTTGGAAAAGTTTCTATTAGTATCTTAACAAAACTTTAGCTAATTCACGAAACCACTCGCAGTTTTTTTTTGAAGATTAGATGAATTTCCGCAACTTTTTGTCAAAGACAATACCGAAAAAGATTAATTGTAATAATTATAACTAGCATTTTTTAAGTAAATACTTTATTTAAGCAAGTAATTAAAATACATCAAAAAACTAAATATGATGGAACTATCAAATTTATAAATATTTACGAAACGTTGATTGATAGGTCTAATATTGCTGTCAGTGAAAGAAAATATTTTGAGAGATTTACTGAACAAAACTTTATTTATTTGTTTTTAAGTTTACATAAACTTTTGATGAAGTTGAATTATTTATAAAAAATTATGACCACCTCTAAGAGACAGCAACGTAGTTTAACTTTTCGGACTTTAGGCAAGGAAGTGTTAAAGAAGAGGAAAGGACGGGGGATTCCTAATTGACGTATTCCGGTTTCTCCTGCTAGGTAGAAGATATCAGTAATAATACCCCCTAGTTCATTTTCAAAAATGAAGCAAATATTATAGTTAATTGCTATCTCCTAGTAATTTCGATTACGCTAAAAAAAGTAAAGTCATAATGACTTTACTTAAAAGCCTGTTGATCAGTTCAAAGTTGACCTACTCAACAAATATGGCAATATCCCAGTAAATCAATAGAAAAATCACCTACTATGGCAGACCCCAAAACATTGACAACGGCTGATGGCATTCCGGTGGGAGACAACCAGAATTCTTTGACCGCAGGTGAGCGTGGCCCTGTGCTGATGCAAGATTTTCACTTGATGGAGAAACTGGCTCACTTCAACCGAGAACGTATTCCTGAGCGTGTTGTTCATGCAAAAGGAGCAGCAGCATTTGGCACGTTCACCGTTACACAAGACATCACTCGTTACAGTAAAGCTAAAGTTTTTGGCGAAATTGGTCAGGAAACTCAGGTTCTGCTGCGGTTTTCGACAGTAGGTGGCGAAAAAGGTTCAGCTGATGCTGAACGTGATCCTAGAGGCTTTGCTATCAAATTTTATACGGAAGAAGGTAACTGGGATTTGGCAGGCAATAATACACCAGTCTTCTTTATCCGCGATCCGCTGAAGTTTCCTGATTTCGTCCACACGCAAAAGCGCAATCCGCAAACTAATTGCAAAGATGCCAATGCTATGTGGAATTTCTGGTCACTTAGCCCAGAGTCTCTGCATCAGGTGACAATTCTATTTAGCGATCGCGGTACTCCCAAAACCTACCGACACATGAACGGCTATGGTAGCCATACATTCAGCCTGATTAATGCTCAAGGAGAAAGAGTATGGTGTAAGTTTCAGTTCAAAACCATTCAGGGCATTGAAAATTTCACAGCAGAAGAGGCCAGTCGGATTAAGGGCGAAGACTCCGACCATGCAACCCGTGACTTATTTGAAGCGATCGCTAATGGCGACTATCCGAAGTGGCGAGTCTGTATTCAGGTAATGACCGAGGAACAAGCCGCAAGCCATGAAGATAATCCCTTTGACTTGACCAAGGTTTGGAAACATTCCCAATATCCCTTGATTGATGTCGGTATTCTGGAACTCAACCGGAACCCGCAAAACTACTTTGCTGAAGTTGAGCAAGCAGCTTTTTCTCCTTCTAATATCGTTCCTGGGATCAGTTTTTCTCCAGATAAAGTCTTGCAAGCTCGGATCATATCCTATCCCGATGCTCAACGCTATCGGATCGGTGCGAACTACCAGCAATTGCCTGTTAATCAACCGAAATGTCCGGTGATGCACTACCAGCGTGATGGTGCGATGGCATTGGGTAACAATGGCGGCAATACACCTAACTACGAACCCAACAGCTATGAGGATACACCGAAAGAAAATTGTGTTTATGCAGAGCCAGCTTTGAATTTAGGCCATGTTAAAGCTGATCGTTATGACCACCGTATAGGAAACGACGACTACACCCAAGCGGGAGAACTTTATCGGCTGCTCAAACCTGACCAACAAGAACGTCTCATCCAAAACATTGTCGGCAGTTTAAGTCAGGCACGCAGCGATATTCAGATGCGCCAACTCTGCCATTTTTTCCGGGCAGATATGAATTACGGTCAGCGTGTGGCAGAAGGTTTGGGGATTTCCATTGATCCATCGATGTTGCCAAAATCGAATTAACAGATTTTTCCAGAATATTAGGCAATACGGTTCAGTTAAGGGTGCAGAATGTGGGTTTTAACGAACCGCAGAGGCGCAGAGGACACAGAGAGAGAAGAAAGAGTAGGAAAAATTGATTAACTGAACTGTATTGGAATATTAGGGACAATTCATGAATTGTCCCTTTCAAATTAAGCAGCGTTCAATTGTGGCTACGACAGATTGGGAAAGTGATGGAAAATCATAACCACCTTCTAAGCCAAAAATAATTTTACGAGTTACTCCCAGACAAGCGTCTGTAAATAAAGCATAATTTTCTGGTTGTAAATTTGTACTAGCTAAAGGATCTGCCCGATTACCATCATAACCAGCGCTGACAATCAGCAAATCTGCCTGAAAGTTAGCTAAAAACGGTATGGCTTTGTTCTCTAGTAGTGGCTGATATGCAGTGATATCACTACCAGGAGGTGCAGGTAGGTTTAAAACATTGTCATAAAATCCAGGTTCAGTCGATTTCCCAGTTCCGGGATAAGACGGATATTGATGTAAAGAACAGTAGGCAATTTGGGGATGAGTTTCAACGATCGCCTGTGTACCATTGCCATGATGTACATCCCAATCTAGAATGGCGACACGCCTAATTCCTGGTTGTTCTAGGGCATATAAAGCGGCGATCGCTGCATTGGAAAATAAGCAAAATCCCATCCCCGTATTACTTTCAGCATGGTGTCCTGGTGGACGTGCTAAAACAAAAGCCGGGTTTTTTGTGGCGATTACAGTATCAACTCCATCCATCCAAGCACTTACGGCTAACAACGCTACATCATAACTGCGGGGGGAAATTGGTGTATCACCGTCTAAATAACCGCCACCAGTTGCCGCAATTTCTTTAACTTTATTGATATAGGTTGGAGTGTGCGCTTTTAATAGTGTAGACATGAGCGATCGCTTTTCTGATGCTGCGGTAGGCGATCGCCAAGTAATTTTTTCGGCAAAAGCGGCTGACTTCAGGGCATTAACGATGACTGTTAAGCGTTCTGGGCATTCTGGATGGTATCTTCCAGTTTTGTGATCTAGAAACTCGTGAGAATAAATGACTGATAGCATAAAGAAAAAAATATCAGCAGTAAAATACTGACATCATTTTATCCTTACTGCTAAAGATCAAGACTTATGACCTACCTTGATCATCCTCAAGTGTTTCATCAATTGGTTGCTCAAGCATTTCTGGCACTAAAGCTGGATTACCCCTACGTTCAGCTGGCGATTGTCCTCGGATGACATCATCCATTTTGGGAGGATGTTTGATCATGTCCAGCACCTCTGGACTTAATTGAGATGCAGCATCTTCTGGATGAGTTTTTTCCTCTGGGTTGGGAACTTTTGCCTGATTCATGGGATTTATGGAAATTTCCTGTAACTGCTGGTCTTCAGCTTAAGATATCTTGTAGCGAGGCGAACACTATCTTGGGACTTAAAATTGCCATTTTTAGGCAGCGTTTAATAAGTAGATATGGTGAGTTGCACTAAAATGCTAATTTGTAAACACCCTCTAGATATAAGACTAAAAAATGTATTAGTTTAGGAGAAATAAACTGCTTTTTTATGAAGCTATGCCTAGCTACTTAGCTCCATAGACAAGTTTTGTTTAAGAATTACTGGATCAGAGTATGAAATGCCAAAAGTACCTTTCTTTTTCTGAATACCTACCATGCTGGTTCCACTTGCGGTATGTGCTAACACGTATTTAGTGCTAGAGTTTCGCCCTGTGCGTGTGAGCGCAGCGGAGGGTAGCCAGACAAATTGATATAGGAATCCGGTTTGATTTATGAAAAAATTAAGTATTGTAGGGTGCGTTAGGATGAAGTCCGTAACGCACCATTATTAAGGCTTTGGTGCGTTACGCTACCGCTAACACACCCTACGTGTCTGT